>JAMBLL010000282.1 GCA_023336765.1 Actinomycetes bacterium
AAAAGAACCAACGATGGGGACGGCCAAACAAGAAAGCCGCATGACCACCAACCGCGCGAACGTTTGTGGTCACAGCACTAGCACGGAATTGATCGCCTATTCAACAGCGGTACCATGTGTCCATGAGTACGACTCTCGAACCTGGAGCAACCCGCCCGAGTGGCCGTTCTCAGGTGCCCATCGCCCTCCTGGCAGCAACCGAGAGACTGTGCACGGTGAGCCAACCTTCGTCATTCACGGTGGCTGACATAGTCAGAGAGGCTAATGTCACGACCAGTCTGCTCTACTTCTACTTCGCTTCCAAGGACGAAATCATCCTGGCAACTCTCCGATCGATCGCCTCGGACCTCGACGAATTGGCAGCGGAAGTGTCCAGCCCCAACGAGATGGCAACGGCAGTGAGCAGCTCACTTATGGATCGACCCGCCTTCGCCCGCATCCTCGCGTGGCTGACCCTCGAGGGCCGCGCTGTGACAAAGGAGATGGGTGACCACCCATTCCTGGCCAGACTCATGACGACCCTCGCAACGGACGAGTCAACCGATCCACACACCCAGGCCGGAAGTGTTGTTGCCGTGCTCCTCGCCAACGCTTTCTTCTCCGGTGGCATCAGCGAAGCACTCGGACGACAAAGAGACGACGAGAGGATCCCAGGAGCGCTCGATGAACTCATCTCTACCGTTCTGACCCCTCAGGCCTAATTACGAAGGGACCGCAGCTTTATGACCTCTGCACCGAAGAGCAGTACCTGAGCCATCAGGTAGACGAGCACGATCAGAAGGATCAACGAGGAGGCGATACCGGTAATTGATGCTCCTGAGAAGTCGAGGTAGATGCCGTACCCAGCCGCAAGCACGATGAGCAGGAGCATCGTCAGGATGGTGCCAGGCCACACATCGCGCCACGACAGCTTGCTGTTGGTCCCAAATTTGTACGCGGCTCCAAGAATGAGTACGCCAAAGATGAGGGGAACGACCGAAGTCGCTATACCGAACGCTGTGTCGATCACGGTGGCATCCGTAAGGGAAGCGGTCAGCGTTGCGAGGAGGGTCTCGGCCACGAGAATCGCAACAACAAGACCAGCAAGTGCCCCTACTGAGGCGAACCCGAAGAGCCGTTTGGCGAGCGTAGCCTTCACTCCGGATTGGTATCCGATGCCCCAAATGACATCAAGTGCGTCCTTCCATGCAACAAACAGGATGGATGCTGCGAAAACCAGCAATATCAGGCTGCCGATCGTGAGATTGGCGAAGGTCCCTGCGACGTCCGCTGCAGTGATCATCTGAGAAAAGGCCTCGGCGATATCGGCTCCGAACCATTGCGTGAGTGTCTCTGTGAGTTGCCCGTTCGCTGCTTCCTCGCCTACAAAGAGTCCAGCAACGCCGATCAGCAGGATCAGCAGCGGTGCAAGTGTGATCAGCCCGTAGTACGCAAGACCAGCGCCGAGACGCAGAGCACGGTCGTCCATGAACTCATGCGCTGCCTCGATGAGGATCGGTCGGTTCGGTTCCGCAGAGCCTTCGTCGGGCGGAGTCATAGGTAGTCGTTGCGCTGCAGCCACCGGATCGAGAACCAGCCCCACACCGGCGGCAGGTAGGCGGAAGCAACTCTGAAGGTAACCGCTATGGCGAACGCGGCAGCTTCATCCACGCCAATCGCAACCAATCCTGCGGTCAGGATGGCTTCAGAGATACCCACGCCGCCAGGGATGGGAAGCAGGCCACCAAGAAGCGCCATCGCCACATAGATCACAAGAACCGACATGTACGGAAGCACCCAGCCGAAGGCGAGAGCGGTCGTCCACAGGGCCAACCCGAACAGGAGTTGGCTAGCGAGGTTCGATCCGAACAGTTGAACAAGGCGGGATGGGTTGGTAGCCAGGTCTGCGAGTCCGTCCCACATCTGTTTCGCTGGAGGTACCACCTTGTCGCGGATTGCTGGCACGAACCGGAACATCAACGCTGAAACCACGATGGCGAACAAGAGAAGCCCGAGGACAAGGGCCCATTCGATATCGATCGTGACATCGTCGGGAAAGAGGTCGTCACTGCCGAACAGGATCGCCGAGATGATGATGATCGATTGGATGATGAAGCCGGTCAGGCTGTCGATACCACCCTGGGTCACAGACTCGGTCACTGAGACACCGAACTTGCGTAGATACGCAACATTCGTCGCCATTCGCCCTGCGGCTCCGCCTATTGCAAGCTGGATGAACTTGATGGCCGACTGGAGTTGGATCGATGGACCCAGGGGAACGGGTGTCGCGACGGCGGCGAGTAGCGCGAACGCATCCGTGACCAGAGTTGCTGTCGCAAAAAGGAACCCAACGAAGACCCATGCCCACAGCGCATCCTGGAGCTCTTCCCACACCGCAGCGAAATCGATGCCAACGAGCATTCCGATGAGCGCGTAGGCGGCGACGAAGGTGAGAGCGGACATGAAGACGGACCGCCAGTTGATCCGTGTCACCTGTGCAGGTTTGGGTGCTTCGACTCCAACCTGATCAGCGATCTCGTCCCGAAGGCCGCTGAAGAACGACTTCTTCGAAGGTATCGACTTGCGTCCTTCGGTACTCACAGCCGACCTCTGGACATACGGGAGAGCTGCAGCAAGTGCGCCATCTCCGAGTCCTTGCCTCGCGACGGTCACTGCTCGCTCTGTTCCTATGCGACTCGCCAGAGATGACAACAGTTCAGCAACATCGCCCTGAATCCGTTCATCGGGTGCTGCCGTTGAAGCCTCGTGGAAGTTCACGATCATGGGCTGACCGTTACTGATCCGAACAGCGTGTTCGTTGAGACGACCGTGCGCGATCCCAGCCTCGTGCAACACGGCGACCGATTCCCACAATTCGATCAGCACATCATCATCGATGGTCTCGAGTTCCATATCCATAACCGACTGGCCAGGGTTGCTCAGAGCGACAAGTGTCAACTCATCACTTGGCTCCCCTGCGGCGAGAACGTGTGGGGCGGGGACGCCGGCGTCTCGTGCTGTGATCGTGAGTAGCGCCTCGTGCTCAACCTGATGGAGGCGACTTGACGTCAAGGACGGACCTGCATCGCGATACCAGATCGATCGCCACCAGATCGTCGCCCGTTGCGCGTCCTTGGCATCCCTGCCATAGACACGAATACGTACCGGTTCACCCTTTGACGTCTGTCCGTCAAACGATCTCGCACCCCACCGCTGGTAGCTTGAAACAGAGAGGTTCGACACGCCAATGCCGAGAGTTCCAAGCCCAGCAGCAACTTCGCCAACGTCGGGAAACCCGCGTACGGAACCGAATGAGACGAGGACGATGCTTGCCGATAGGAACCCAACACCCAAGCCTCCGAGAGCATCCCCAGGGAGTCCGTAT
>JAMBLL010000283.1 GCA_023336765.1 Actinomycetes bacterium
AACGAAGGTGACTTCGGACGCTCGATCGCGGAGTTCTGGGCCGATGGGCCAGACTCAGAAACTCCCCCAGGCCACTGGAACACGCTTGCGAATGAGATCGGCGACTCCCTTGGGGACGGTCTCATGATCGCAGGACTGGGTGAATCTGTACCTCGGCTGGAGTGGGATGTGAAGACGTATCTCGCACTCAACGGTGCCAACCACGATGCGGCGATCGCTGCCTGGGGCACCAAGGGGTACTACGACTATGTGCGTCCGATCTCGATGATCCGTTGGATGGGTGGTTTGGGTCAGTCAAGCGATCCCGATGGAGACGCCTATCACCGTGATGGTCTTCCTCTTGTTGCGGGCCTGGTCGAAGTTGTCAGCGCCGATACGACGAAGTCAGGTGGGAAGCATGCGGCGCTCGCCGGCCATGAGGGTGAGATCGCGGTGCTCTCGTACTCTGGGAATCCTGACGATCCTGAAACTGAGATCGGTGGCGTTGAGTGGATCCTCGCCGTTGACTGGATCCCGTATCAGGCACCAACGTTCGTGACCCCGGCCTTTGCGGGGTACGTGTCGGGGCACAGCGCTTTCTCGAGAGCATCGGCTGAGGTGCTCACGGCCATGACGGGGAGCGAGTTCTTCCCTGGAGGGCTTGGGGAATGGACGATCGCACCGGATTCTCTTGAATTCGAAGCCGGGACCGACGCTGGGATCGTGTTGCAGTGGGCAACGTATCGTGACGCCGCTGACCAGGCAGGAATATCCCGCCTGTACGGAGGAATCCACGTCCCTGCTGACGATTTCGCCGGACGCATCATGGGTGCTGAGATAGGCATCGCGGCTTGGGAGAAGGCTCTCGAGTACTTCGGAGCGACCGATGACGAGGGGTAGGTGGATCGTTGTAGGCATTGCTGGCGTGGTTGGTATCGCATTTATCGCTGGGGTGATTTCCGCCATGGGCCAGCGATCGATCACGCCTACCGAGTCCATGGCGTCCCCACAGTTCATCGAGGTGACCGGCGATGCTGGCATCAACCACTCGTACGACGGCGACTGGCGATACTTCGTTGGGGGAGGGGTTGCGGCGTTCGACTGTGATGGCGATGCCGACCCGGACCTGTACTTCGCTGGCGGTGAGAACCCTGCGGCTCTGTATCGCAACATGAGCACCGTTGCAGGCCCCCTGGCGTTGAGCGCAGTACCGAGTTCCGTCACAGATCTCACAGGTGTCACCGGTGCCTACCCCCTCGATATCGACTCGGATGCCGTCACCGATCTTGTCATACTGCGCCTCGGTGAGAACGTTCTTCTTCGCGGGTTGGGAGACTGTGCGTTTGAGCGGGCGAATGAGGACTGGAACTTCGATGGCGGAGATGCCTGGACCACGGCGATGAGTGCGACATGGGAGGGGAACAACACGTTCCCGACGCTGGCCTTTGGCAACTACGTTGCGCTCGACGACAAGGGGAATCAAACGACAGAGTGCTCGAACAACGTACTGGTTCGCCCCCAGGACGACGGATACACGGATGTCACTCCTCTCGATCCCAGTTGGTGCACGCTCTCCGTGCTCTTCACAGACTGGGATCGCTCTGGTGGCCAGGATCTGCGTGTCGCCAACGATCGGCACTACTACCGCAACGGCGAAGAGCAACTCTGGAACATCGTGGACGGAGAACAACCAAGCCTGTACACGCGCGACGAGGGGTGGAAGAAATTGCAGATCTGGGGCATGGGCATCGCGAGCAATGACGTCACAGGAGATGGATATCCCGAGGTGTACCTCACGAGCCAGGGTGACAACAAACTCCAATCCCTCACCGATGGATCTGACCAACCGCTCTACGGTGACATAGCTATCCGACGTGGCGTGCTCGCCCACAGGCCGTACACAGGGGATGATGTGATGCCTTCAACGGCATGGCATCCCGAGTTCCAGGATGTCAACAGTGACAGCTTCATGGACCTGTACGTTTCGAAGGGCAACGTTGATGCCATGCCGGAGTTCGCGGCCAAGGACCCGAACAACCTGTTCCTCGGACAGCCAGATGGAACCTTCGTCGAAGCGGCAGGTTCAGCAGGTACCGTCCACTTCGCCCGCACCCGTGGCGCCGCACTCGTGGACCTGAACCTCGATGGCATGCTCGACCTCGTGGAGGTGAACCGCGTCGAGAACGTCAAGACATGGAGGAACACCGGATGGGGAACAGCTGACGATCCTCAGCAGATGGGCAATTGGATCGCCGTGGAACTCTCCCAGCCATCCACGAATCGTGATGCCGTTGGCTCATGGATCGAGGTCACCATCGGGGATCGTACGATCGTACGCGAGGTGATGGTCGGTGGTGGACACGCGGGCGGTCAACTTGGTTGGAGCCATTTCGGTCTCGGCCCTGCTTCTCGAGCGGAGGTCAGGGTCATCTGGCCAGACGGCGAAGAGAGCCCCTGGATGCCCGTATCAGCCAACCAGTTCATAACGATCAC
>JAMBLL010000284.1 GCA_023336765.1 Actinomycetes bacterium
CGTAAATCGTAAATCGTAAAATCGTAAATCGTACGATTTACGATTTACGACTTACTCCTCTTCGTACGCTCCGAAGATCAGCGAAACGTTGTGGCCGCCGAATCCGAACGAGTTCGACATGGCGGTCCTGATCGGAACCTCGCGCTTGACGTTCGGGACATAGTCGAGGTCACACTCGGGGTCCGGCGTCTCGTAGTTGATCGTCGGCGGGATCACGCCGTCGGTGATCGCCCGAACACAGATAAGCGCCTCGATCGCACCTGCGGCACCAAGGAGGTGGCCTGTCATCGATTTCGTTGAAGAGATCGGCACTTCGTATGCCCGATCCCCAAAGGCGGTCTTGATCGCAGCCGTTTCCGTCTTGTCGTTCGCGTCGGTCGATGTCCCGTGAGCGTTGATGTAGTCGATGTCTTCGGGCTTCAAATCGGCATCAGCCATTGCGGCTTCCATCGACCGAGCAGCACCTGCACCACCGGGGCGGGGCAAGGTGATGTGGTATCCGTCAGCGGACATCCCATAGCCAAGGAACTCTGCATAGATCTTCGCACCACGTGCTTTGGCATGTTCGAGTTCTTCGAGGATCAGGATCGCTGCACCCTCGCCCATGACGAAACCTTCTCGGTCAGCGTCGAACGGACGCGACGCCCCTTCGGGGTCATCGTTGTTCGTGCTCAACGCTCTCGCCTGGGCAAATCCACCCATCGAGAAGCGGGTGACGGAAGCCTCAGCCCCTCCAGCAACCATCACGTCGGCCGCACCTCTCGCAATGACTGCAGCAGCGTCACCGATGGCGTTTGCAGACGCAGCACACGCCGTCACCGTGGTCGAGTTCGGGCCGTAGAGATGGAAGTCGATCGATGCTACTCCACCGGCCATGTTCGAGATGATCTTGGCGATCCCGAGGGGGGACATCCTGCGAGGTCCCTTCTCCTGGAGGATGAGGATCTGCTCCTCCATCGTCTCGATACCGCCGATACCGGTACCTGCGAGCACACCGGCGCGATACGCCTCCGGGTCCTCCTCGTCGTACGACAATCCAGCATCTGTAAGCGCCTGCTGGGTTGCGACCCAGAAGTACTGGCTCGAACGGTCAAGTCTCCGCGCCTCGCGGCGCGACATGAACTGCTCGATGTCGAAGTCTTTGATCTCGGCCGCGATCTGTGACGTCATGTCAGAGACATCGATCCGTTCGATCTTGGACACACCGCTCTTGCCTGCAAGAACGTTGTCCCAGATCGTGTCGACGTCTGGTCCGAGCGCTGTCACCGCACCGAGGCCCGTGACGACCACCCTACGTTGGTTCACGATTGGCTCCTAGCCCTGAAGTTTCTGTTCGACGATATCGACTGCCTGGCCAACCGTACCGATGGACTCTGCTTCTTCATCGGGGATCGTGACACCGAAGTTGTCCTCGAGCGCCATCAGGAGCTCCACGACGCCGAGCGAGTCGACCTCAAGGTCTTCCTCGAATGCTGCGTCCATCGTGATCTTGTCGGCATCAAGACCGAGTTCCTCCACGAGAAGTTCGGTCATCTTCGATTCGATCTCTGCTCGTTCCATGGCTCGCGCCCTCCTGGTTGTTACAGGGCCAATCCGCCGTCGACGACGAGCGTTTGACCTGTGATGTACGAGGCATCCTCGGACGCAAGATAGCGAACGACGGATGCCACTTCTTCTGGTTGGCCGAGACGGCCAAGCGAAATCTGTTTTGCAACCCCCTCGGTGACTGCTTCACCGAGGGCGTTTGTCATGTCTGTAGCGATGAATCCAGGGGCCACAGCGTTCACCGTGATGCCTCTTGACCCCACCTCTTTTGCGATGGACTTGGTGAACCCGATGACTCCCGCCTTCGATGCCGAGTAGTTGCTTTGACCGGGGTTACCGGCAATTCCCGAGATCGAGCTGACGGAGATGATGCGGCCGGACCTTGCCCTCAGCATCGGCTTGAGTGCTGTCTTCGTACACAGGTAGACGGACCGCAGATTCGTGGAAAGAACATGGTCCCACTGGTCCACACCCATGCGAAGCAGCAGGCCATCATCTGTGATGCCTGCGTTGTTCACGAGCACGGTCACCGGACCGAGTTCGTCGGTTACCGTTGCAAACATCCCGGCCACGGCATCGGCGTCCGACACATCGGCCTGGACAGCGATCGCTGTTCCACCAGACATGGTGATCTCGGAGACAACAGCCTCGGCGAGATCCGCACTGCGGGCATAGTTGACTGCCACGCTGTACCCGGCATCGGCGAGTGACCTGGCAATGGCCGCGCCGATACCTCTCGATGCTCCTGTTACCAGCGCTACTTCGCCCATCCGTGAATCGCCTCCTGCTTCGACTCGATCATCTCGAGTGCTGTTGTTTCGAGAGGAGGAAGTTCATCCCCGATAGTTTCGATCGGTTCTACTCGTGGTCCCCACTTGAAGGCCGTTGCGCCCCATGTTGTGCCTGCGCCGAACGCCGTGAACACGAGATTCGCTCCAGGTTGAATACGTCCCTGCTCGACGGCCTCGGTGATCGCGATGGGGATCGTTGCGGCTGATGTGTTCCCGTACTTCTCGATGTTGATGAAGACCTTGTCCTCATCAACTTTGATCCGTCGCCGAACTGCGTCGATGATGCGCACGTTCGCTTGATGGGGCACGACGAGGTCGATGTCATCGAGAGGCCATCCAGCCTCGTCCGCAACGTGTAGGACCGTCTCTCCCATCTTGATGACAGCGTTTCGGAAGATCTCTGCTCCGTCCATGACGATCGCCAGCCTGGCGTCAGATCCAATGAACTCGGTGCCTGCACCCGTCGCCGTAAGAGTTCCGGCAGCAGTTCCGTCAGACCCGAGCGTCATCGCTCTGATTCCCTCGTCTTCGTCAGTCTTCTCGACAACAACGGCACCCGCTCCGTCACCGAACAGGACGGCTGTTGAGCGTTCCTCGAGATCGAGGTAGGACGAGATCTTCTCTGACCCGATGAGGAGGATCCTCTCTGCCTGTCCCGTTGCAAGGAGTCCATGGGCCATCGATAGTCCGTAGATGAACCCTGTGCAACCTGCATTGATGTCTGCCGCTGCCGCGTTCACCGCACCGATCTTCGCCTGGACGTAGCATGCCGACGACGGGATCTGACGATCAGCAGTGCATGTGGCCATGATGATGTAGTCGATGTCGGTCGGTTCGAGTCCGGCGGCTGCGATGGCTCGCTTTCCCGCAAGTGTGGCCATGTCGGAATTCGCCACGTGAGAGATCCGACGTTCCTTGATGCCGGACCGCGAGGTGATCCACTCATCTGTGGTCTCGATGACCGATGCAAGGTCATCGTTCGTGAGTACAGCTGGTGGAGTGCAGTTGCCCCAGCCTGTGATCGTCGCGTTCATGTTCGTGATCCCTTCAAGAGGCAGTCATTCTACGGACAGAAGCTCGGCGATTGTACGCGCCTGGTCTGTTGTCGACACGACGTGGACCGTGGCGCCCTTGACTGCTCTCTTGGCAAGGCCCGCCGTGACATCACCCGGCCCAATGTGAACGAAGGTATCGATACCGGCACCAGCCATCGCCTCGAGCGTTTCAGCGAACCGTACGGTCGAGGTCAATTGGTCGCCAAGGGTCGCCCTTGGGTCGAGCGTCGGTTGTCCCGTCACGTTGGCGTATACGTCGAATTCCGGGGCATTCATGGTTGTGGCGGCAAGTGCCTCTCCGAGAGACTCGGCTGCTGATGCCATGAACGGTGAATGGAATCCGCCAGCGACCTTCAGGACGACCGCTCTGCGGATACCCAGACCTCTTGCCTCAGCAGTCAACCATGCAAGGTCATCTGTGCCACCTGCTAGAACGATCTGGCCGGGGGCGTTGATGTTGGCCACGTACAGGGCACCTCCCTCGGAGCGTCGAAGGGCCGCGACCTTCTCGGCTGTTTCGAGGTCGGCACCCAGAATGGCAGCCATCCCCGAGGAGGACTCTGCGGCACTCATCGCCATTGCGCTCCCCCGCTGGGCGACAAGAGACAGACCGTCGAGATACCCGATGGCATCCGCCGCGGCGAGAGCCGTGTACTCACCGAGCGAGTGGCCTGCTCCTGCCGCTGGCGCCACTCCAACCGCATCGGAGAACACGGACCACAGCGCAAAAGAAACCGCATACAGCGCTGGCTGAGCGTGCTGAGTCTTCGTGAGATCCTCTTCAGAACCCTCGTCGATCAGAGCGTTGATATGCCAACCGACGATCTCGTCAGCCACCGGGCCAACGAGCTCTGGTCTTTCATCCCTGGCGTCGGCGCACATGCCGACCGTCTGACTGCCCTGTCCTGGGAACAGCACGGCGTACTTCATCTTCATCCTTGCGGGTCTCGGTAACTTGGTTCTGACTTGTTCGGTCCGCTTTGGGTTTCAGGCTTGTGGCGGTGGTTGCTGAAGGAATCGTCTGATATTGCGCACAGCTTGGGTGATCCGCTGTTCGTTCTCGACCAACGCGAACCGTACATGCTCATCTCCCGACGGGCCGAATCCAATGCCAGGGCTGACAGCAACCTGGGCATGGTCGAGCAGATCGAACGTGAACTGAAGGCTTCCCGCATCACGGTACTCCTCAGGGATCTTCGCCCACACGAACATCGTTGCTTCAGGCGCGTCGATCTTCCAACCTGCCCGTGCAAGGCCATCGATCAGGACGTCCCTACGTTCCTTGTAGATGTCGACAACCTCATCGATGTAGTCGTCGTGCTCGTTGAGGGCGATGATCGCGGCGATCTGGATCGGCTGGAACGTCCCATAGTCGAGGTACGACTTGAGTTGTCCCAACGCTGCAATGATCTCGGCGTTGCCAACGACGAAACCCACTCTCCACCCTGGCATCGAATGAGATTTGGACAGCGTATACAGTTCGACAGCGACCTCTTTGGCACCGTCCACCTGGAGCAACGATGGCGGTTTGTAACCGTCGAAGCTGATGTCGGCGTACGCGAAGTCGTGGACAAGGATGACGTCGTTGCGGTGGGCGAATTCGACAAGCCTCTCGAAGAACTCGAGATCGACCGA
>JAMBLL010000285.1 GCA_023336765.1 Actinomycetes bacterium
ATCGGTCCACGAGAATCCCTGTTTCTCCGTGAACAGGTGAAAGCCAAGGGTCTCCATGAGTTGATTTCGCGCAGCGTGATGTCGGTGTACCACGTTGATGGTGCGGATCTCGAGGATATCAGGCACCTTGCCTGCCAGGGACCCTGCGGCAGCAGCGAACATGTTCCGACCCGGTGTCTCGAAGCCGCGTTTCCACGGAAGGTCGAGCCCGAACGCCGAAAGCTCGTTTTCGGGGAGCGTGCCGAGCCAGGTGGGATCCGACATCGTGGGATGGATCTCGAACCCGATTCGACCGACGCGGTCCTTGTCGTCTTCGAGGACGAAACACCACTCAGGACGGCTCAACCCGTCGTCGAACATGTCGGTGATCTGATCGGCGTAGTCGTGGGGGTCCCCGGGAGCGCCAACGAAGTCGGCAGCGTCATGGATTGTGCGAACGCGAAGCACCGCTTCTCCTTGTATCGAAGACCGACTCCGGATCGCCGATGGTGCCGCCGACCATACACACGCTATTCGGATCGTTCAAGGGTCGCTCACTGCGAATTCATCGTCTAGTGTTGTTGCATGTCCAGTGACTTTCCGACCCCCGAGATGGCGATGACCCACATCCTGGTTGTGGCCGATGTACCCCGATCTACGCATTGGTACAGCGACGTTCTCGGAGCGGAATTGTTCCGTGAGTACGGAACCTCCGCGGTATTTTCGTTCAACGGTTCGTGGCTGCTTCTTGTCGAAGAAGGCGCACCAACGCCAGACAAACCCGGAGTGAGCTTCGTGCCACCAGATCCGAAGGCGGCCAGCCATTCGTTCACCGTTCGTGTCCCCGATTGTCAGGCTGCCTATGAGACACTCGTTGGGCGCGGTGCCGAGTTCTTCACACCGCCGTACGACTGGGGAGCGGAGATCCGCTGCTTCTTCCCAGACCCCGATGGTCATGTCTGGGAGATCAGCGAGAGCGGGTAGCAGCTGCGGTGTTGAAGGCTGCGGCGATGGCGACCATTGCGGTCAGGACCATGAGGGGGATGGTGTAGCTGCCGAGGGTGTCGCGCATTGCACCGACAAGCCAGGGAGTGATTCCTCCGACGACTGCAGCAACCGCCCACTGTTTGCCCATGATCGCTCCGTAGTCCTCCCCGGCGTACCAGCCGTTCATGATCACGGCCCTTGTGGGAAGGAGGACACCGAAGAAGATGCCGAACAGCACAAAGAACGCGACCATAGCGACCGTCGTCGTCCCCCAGATGGCGAAACTCAGCGATGCGACGATGCCGATGCACGCAACCGTGAAGAGCGTCGTAGCTTCCACTTGGCTGGCTGCTCTTGGCATCAGATAGCGGCCGGGGAACGTCAGGAGCCCGGAGATGCCAGCCAGGACAGCGACAGTTCCCACGTCGAATCCCTGCTCGTCGAACACAGCGACCCTGTGGAAGATCAGAGAGTTCATAGCAGCGAACGTCAAGACGATGGCGATCGTGAGGTAGAGCAGTCGGTGATCGTTAAAGAACCGAGACCAGCGAACCCGGTCGAGGGCATATTCGCGATGCTCTCCTGGTTTGTGTTTCGGGTACACCAGACTTGCCCCGATAGCCGTCACCAGGAACACAACGCCCAGGATTGCGGCAGTCGTGCGCCATCCGAAACCGTCAAGAAGAACTCCTGTTGCGGGAAGGAACAGGGGCCCAGCGAACCCGGCGACAAGGCTCAAAAGGGCGATCGCCTTGTTGCGATTGTTCTCAGACACCCAGTGTCCCACTGCGACATACGCGGGTTCGTACAGAGCCATTCCTGCGGCGGGGCCAAGCAGGGCCCAGAAGGCGATGAGTACAACCCAGCCGGACTGGGCAGTGGCGAAAAGGACCATTCCCGCAGCGCCGAGGATTCCTCCCAGGATCGTCAGTCCTCGGATCGAGTGGTCATCTGCGTGGGCTCCGATGCGCGGTGCAAGCAGGCCAGCGATCACGGCCGAGCCACCGAAGCCTGCGGACAACAGCGATATCGAGAATTCGCCTCCTGCGGCATCCTCGGTGAGGAGCACTGACATTGCGTACAGAGTCACCCCGAAGGCGACCATGACGAAGATCGACATCGCAAGAATGGCTGTGCGGGGATAAGGGGATTCGTTCAAGGTCGCAGTGTACGAGCTCCAGCCGATCGATTCGGGTGACGATCATCCGGCGAACGGCCTCGTTTTCGGCTGAGTAGAGTGTGCCTATGAACGTTTCTCTTCCAACAGCCCAGGAGGGCTGTCTGCTGCTTGCAGACATCACCGGTTACACGGCTTATCTGCAGGGCACGGAACTTGAGCACGCCCAGGATGTCCTCGCAGATCTCCTCGAAACGATCATCGCCTGGATCGAGCCACCGTTCGAAGTGTCCAAACTTGAGGGCGATGCCGTGTTCGCGCACATGCCCGCAGCGGACATTGATTCACCAATGCTGTTCGACACCGTTGAGTCCACGTACTTTGCGTTTCGACGGCGTCTGCGCGACGTGGTTCATGCGACGACGTGCGATTGCAATGCTTGCGTGTTGATCCCGTCTCTCGACTTGAAGTTCTTCGTGCACAGCGGTTCATATGTCGTGCGGCGGATCGCCAGAACGGAGGAACTCACCGGTGCCGACGTCGTGGTGGTCCATCGGCTGCTCAAAGGATCTGCTCGTGAGATCGTGGGGAACGACGCCTATCTTGTTCTGACACAGTCAGCTCTCGATGCGATCGACGGCGACGCCGAAGCACTCGGGTTGACCCCGCATGTCGAGCACTACGACGTTGGGGACATTGATGTGTTCATCGAGAATCTCCAGGATCGCTGGGAGATCGAGGAGCGCCGCACGCACAGTGTCGTCTCTCGGGAAACGGCCCTCGGATCGATGGGCGGCAGCATGCCAGGTGAGCCACACGAGGTGTGGCCGTGGTTCACGGATCCCCCGCAGGCGCCTGGAGTGGCAGGAGGACCTGACCGATATCGACGAGTTCGTTGACTCGAGGCGCGGTGTCGGTACAGTGAACCACTGCGCTCACGGTGGCTCCATAACTGTCCAACAGATCGTGGACTGGCAGCCGTTCACATCGTTCACGACACGCAACGAGACAGACGACACAGGTGTCGTATTCATATCGACAACCGTTTTCAGACCCCATGAGGGCGGAACGAACGTGACCGTCTACCTCTCGTGTGAACCTGAGCAAGCATGGCCCCAGGTCGAGGCGACCCTCCGTCCGACGTTCGAGCGCTCCAAACGGCGACTCGTCGAGATCCTGAATGCCCGAGCCGATCGGACATCGACACTCCTCTAGTATCACCTGAGGGAGGACGGATGAAACAACCAGCGCTGACGCCTATGAGCCTCACGGCGATCCTCGGGCGGATTGCCAACGAGTGGGAGACACGGGGCAGGATCTTCGACCTCCCATCGGCTCGGATCTGGCAGCCGGATCCTGATATCGATCTCAGCGTCACCTTTGCAGGGCGTCCTGCCGCCACGCCGATAGGGCCGGCTGCAGGCCCACACACCCAGTTGGCGCAGAACATCGTCATTGCATGGCTGGGTGGTGCTCGCATTTTCGAACTCAAGACCGTCCAGGTGCTCGACGACCTCGATATCGCACGCCCGTGCATCGACGCCCAGACGATCGGATACAACATCGAATGGAGCCAGGAGCTCAGCGTCCCTGAGTCGATCGATGAATACGTCAAGGCGTGGATGATCATCGAGATCCTTAAACGATGGGAACCGCTCAGTGGCCATCTCGGGACAGATACAGGGCCACACATCTTCGACATGTCCGTTGGCTACGACCTCGCCGGGATCAGGTCGCCCAAGGTCGCAAGCTTCATCGAGACCTTGAAGGACGCCAGCGAGCGAATCGATGTGCTCCGACCTCAGATCCCCGAGCCATTCACGGCGTTCCAGGATTTCGAGTTTCCGACGCGTATCGCAGACACAGTGACCCTGTCGACCATGCACGGCTGTCCCCCTGACGAGATCGACAGCATCGCGCGCCACCTGACGGATGATCACGACCTTGACGTGGTCGTGAAGCTGAACCCGACGTTGCTCGGGTTCGACGCCGTCGACAGCCTGCTCCATGAGACGCTCGGGTACGACGACATCTCTCTATCTCAGCGCACGTTCGATGATGATCTCCAGTTCGATCGCGCTGTTGGACTCATCACAGACCTGCGGTCCCATGCGGACTCGATGGGACGCTCGTTCGGCGTGAAACTCACCAACACGCTCGAGGTGAACAACGTCAGGGGATGGATGCCTGAGGACAGGATGTACATGTCAGGGGCACCGCTCCATGTCCTTGCTTGCTCGATCCTGGATCGGCTTGTGACGGTGCTGCCCGGAGCCTTCGACCTCCCGGGCCAGGGAGGGACATCGCCTGTGACGTTCTCAGCGGGGGTGACCAGGTCGAATGTCGTCGACACCGTTGCGATGGGCGTCGCACCCGTTACGATGTCGACCGACCTTCTCAAGACCGGTGGTTACGGAAGGCTCAAACCGATGCTCAAGGCGCTCACCGCTGCCGTTGTTGCATCCGGTGCGTCCACGTTACAGGAGTGGAGGGACGCCAGCTATCGGGATGCGGTGGAAGCTGGCCATCGAGACTGGCTCCAGCAACATGTGGCGAACATCACGGGTGAAGGGATCGGTCCGTACACGATGGAGGGCAACGCGAAGTTGCCGAGACGGGTTGATGCCAAGCTACAGATGTGGGGTTGCACCGCCTGCAATCTGTGCGTGACCGTATGCCCGAACGGGGCGTTCATGAAGCTGCCATCACCAAGCGGTCTCGCCGACGAGATAGGTGGCAGGTGGCAATATCTCGTTGTTGTTGACCTCTGCAACGAGTGCGGGAACTGCATGACATTCTGTCCTGAAGAGGGCGACCCTGCCCAGATCAAGCCGAAGCTCTACCTCGACGAGTCACGATTCGACAACGCCCCTGGCCAAGCGTTCCACCTCGTCAGGTCCGGATCAGACGTTTCCGTAACGGCCGCAGATGGTTGGGATGACCAACTCGGGACTCTCGTCGAGGTGCTTGCGGGAGACCAAGGCCTACCGATACGCGGGATTGACCTCTGACTCTTCAGGACAGATCAGGTCGTCGATGTCTCCTCGGTGGCAGATTCCTCGGCGGCAGCCTC
>JAMBLL010000286.1 GCA_023336765.1 Actinomycetes bacterium
CATGTTCTGGTTCATGTCCATGTTCTGGTTCATGGTGGCGTCGTGGTCCATGTACCGGTCCCGGGCCATGTCCATACGCCAGATCATGCCATCGTCCATGAACGGGATGTGCTCGTGGATGCGGTCGTGGTCTGCAACCTGGATCTGTTCGACAACGTGGGTAGCGTCCGCATGCCAGTCCCACAGCCCGTACTGCTGTTCCATCGTCGGCTCGGCCACTGAACCGACCACGTGTCCCTGGACGACGGCGGGTGGCTGGCTCGATGTGGACGCGACCGGCGCTGTTCCAGCCCAGGCGATAACTGCGGTGGCCGAGAAGGCGAGGGCCGTAGCCCCGATGACGAGTGTGCGTCTCATGTAACTCTCCTTTGTGAGCGGTGCTTCAGGGATCAAGACGCCACTCGTTCCGAAGATTCGACGGGGACGCTGAGAAACTGAGTATGCGACTTCGGAACGTCGCTTTCACGTGGGGTACCGTTGCGACTGGACCTGGTGCGTCGGACCCTGATGACCGGGCCGGCGTCGGCGACGGCAGCCGCAGCCTGCTCAGACCCTTGGAAGGCGAAGCCGTTACGCACATGTCGGTAGATGAACAGCAACCGTGCATCAACCGACGCCACGACATCGCGAGCGACAGAGTCTGATCGTACGCCTGGGTCGATGTCGGCGATCCACGTGAAGGTGCGCTCGGCGCGTTGGACGGATCCAGAACCCGCTCGCGGATTCTGCTGGTATCGGAAATCGGTTTCCGCTGGATGTGTCATGACGTTCTCCCTTGGAACTGGACTCACCTATCAAGACGCCACGACGTGCCTTTATTCGACGGAGCACGTGCAAGACCCCGGGCCGGAGGCCTGATGGCCAGACAGTTTCTGGTCCAGGCCGGACCATTACCGTTTCGGGATGTCCGACTCACGAACAACCCAGGGGATGCTTCTTGCGCTCGCTGGTGCTGCGCTGTGGGGTATCACGGGGGCGATCGCTGCGGGTGTGTTCGATGTTGTATCGCCTGCACACGTGTCTCAGGCGAGGTCGATCATCGCGGTGATGATCCTTGCCCCGTATGCGGCGTACCGCGGTGTGTTGAGGCCCCCGAAGCCGCTGCGGAAGTTCATGCTCTTGGGGGTGAACCTCGCCCTCGTCAACGTTACTTTCTACTGGGCGCTCGACCTCCTCGGCGTCGGCCCCGGGGCGACGGTCCAGTTCCTTGCACCGATTATGGTGCTCGCATGGTTCGCCGTCGTGCGCGGCTACACGGTCGGCCCCATCGTATGGATCGCAGCGGTCGGCGCGGTCATCGGTGTCGCACTCGTGACCCAGGCCTGGGCACTCGAGGGGACGGCCTACCTCGGGTTCGTCGCCGGACTGTTCTCAGCCGTGCTGTTTGCCTCGTATCTCTTGTTCGGGGAGCACCTCTCAAAATCGCATCCACCAACACAGATCGCCACGTGGGGCTTCGTGTTCGCCTCGGTCCTGTGGCTCATCGTCCTTCCGCCGTGGACGTTCCCGTGGGGTATCGATGCCGGCACCTGGGTCGACATCGTCATCATCGGCGTGTTCGGGACCGCGGTGCCGTTCATTTTCGGTTTCCATGCGTTGCGGCTCGCTCCATCTGGGTTCGTCGGTGTTGCGGCGACAGCCGAGCCAGCGATCTCAGCGATCTCAGCGGTCGTACTGCTCGGCCAGCGCCTCGATCCGATCCAGTGGTTTGGTGTTGCAACGGTGGTCGTTGCGGTCGCAACGGTCCAGAAATTCGGCTTGGGGGAGCTCCGACCTCCTGCACCGATGCCGTGATGGGGTCCTTGTCTCTCCCTGCTGGTAGCTTTGTGGCATGAAGTTCCTCAAACGTGTACTGATCGGTTGGTTGGCAGTCTCCTTGGCAGCTGTTGCCGCAGCGTTCACCGTCAAAAGGGCGGTGCCAGCGTTCGGTGACGAGAGCGACGACTCGTTCTCCCTCGTTGCAGTCATCGGCGGGAGAAACTTCGTGAGCGCTGCACCGCATCTCGTCGAAGGCAGCGCCCTTACTGTCATGGGTGGCATCGACCTTGATCTGAGTCAAGCAACTCTTGGGCCTGGTGCGAAGCTGGATCTGCGAGCGTTCATGGGCGGTATCGATGTTTCCATCCCGGAGTCCTGGAGGGTCGAAGTCATCGCTTCGGAACGTATGGGAGACGTCGTCAGCGAACTCAACACAGACAGCCAGAACGATGAGGGTCCTCTACTCCTCATCTACGCCTCGGCAACCATGGGTGGGATCTCGATAAGCCGATCGCTGGAATCCTGATGCCTGTCGACCTCGCCTCGACGATCACCTATCTCAAGGATCATGCTCTGGAACATGGTTTCCATGTTCACGATGAGCGGCACTTCATCGAGACGTACACGTTGCGGCAATCATGGGAGATCGATGTACACCCGGCTGAGGCCTGCTCGGGTCCGCTCGACCTCCATATCGCCCTCGACGTGGATCCGAGGCTGCTCCTCAAACTCGAAGAGGCGCTTTCGGAGAGCGATGAGGTACCTGACGATTCTGATGACGCATACGAGGTGACGTTCTTGTTCAACTGGTCGCTTCCACCCCTCGAAAATCCGCCGGACCTCATCATGTTGTCAGCAGACCTTGGCGGTATCGGAGGTATCGATCTACCGATCGAGGTCAGCTCTGTCCAATCGATGGGTGCACTTGCCTCCACACAGGATCAGCGGCTGAGCGTCGTGGGTGCAGCGAAGAGGTCGCTCGTTGACCTGATGTTCCGCCAGGACGCGTTCTGTGAGATCCTCGACCGTGTCCACGACGTGTCCATGTTCTTCGTCGAGAACGCCGATCGATGGACGAACGACGACTGAGTCGAACCTGATCAGGCGGCCTTGCGGCCGGCGCTGTTGTCCGGTGCCTTTGGTAGGACGAACACGGTGCCACCGATCACTTCCGGCTTCTCCGGTAGGAGCCATGCCCCGGTTCTCACGAGGCCTCTAGCAACGTGCCTGCGCAGCGAGCGAAGCGCTCCCGGATGTGCTTTCGACCGTCCGATGGAGTCCCGTACCTCCTGCTGGTACACGTTGATGTGGACGTCACTTGTGGTGTGGGTGTAAGGAGTCATTACTGGTCGTCCTTTGCGTCGTCGTTGGGTTCGAGGTAGTACTTGAGTGATGCTGCGGCCTCGGTCATCGTGTCGCGCCGCACCGAGTAGCGCTTCGTGTCACCGATGTGTACGCCGATCAGTCCAGCGGCTCGCAACAGCATCAGATGGTGGTGGAGCGTTGATTTCGCGATATCTGAGTCTTTGGCAAGTTCAGCGAGCGAGGCGTCGGAGTCCCCGAGTCGTCTGAGAATCCTGAGTCTCCGGTCATCTCCTAGCGCCTTGTAGGTCTTGACAAGCCATGGTGGGGGAGCGTCGGGGTTCATGTCGAGGTTCTCATCTGACACCGAATACGCGTACACATTGAAATCAGGTCCAGCGCTCAC
>JAMBLL010000287.1 GCA_023336765.1 Actinomycetes bacterium
TCGATGAGACGGCAGATACAACTGACCAGCCCATCACCGGCCTTCGCGCGCGCCCGTATGCGGTAGACACATCCCCGCACCCGCACCCGAGACCCACCACGGTGACGATTCGTTTTGTCGTGACCACGTCTCCCCTTCCAAGGACCATCCATGATCCCCATCCGATCCTATCTCCGCCTCTTCTCAGGCTACTTGCGGCCGTTTCGACGCACAGCCGTGCTCCTCGCGGTTGTGCTCTTCACCGCCATTGGACTCCAGCTTGTCAATCCACAACTCATCAAGGCGTTCATCGACGGTGCGATCGCCGGCGACGACTTCTCAAGCCTCGTGCCCATCGCTGTTGCGTTCATGGTCATCGCGGTGATCAACCAGGGCCTGATGGTGTGGGCGACATACCTCGCTGAACAGGTCGGTTGGTCAGCTACGAACCAGATGAGAGTCGATCTTGCCGACCACGTCCTGCATCTTGACATGGGCTTCCACAAGTCGACGAGTCCGGGAGCCTTGATCGAGCGGATCGATGGCGACGTCACTGCACTCTCCAACTTCTTCTCGTCGATGATCATCAAGGTCATCGGCAATGCGGTGCTGATCCTCGGGATCATGGTTCTGCTGTGGCGCGAGTCATGGATCATTGGACTGAGCGTGTCCGTGCTCATCCTCATCACCTTCATCGGACTGTTCAGGCTGCATGGTGTGACCGTCCCGTGGCAGAAGGCGATCAGAGCCACCAGTGCCGAGATGTACGGGTTCATCGGCGAGCAGATTGACGGAACCGAGGACATCGAAGCGAACGGCGCCACTGGCTACATGATCTCCCGTTTCGACGCTATCCAGCGCCGTTGGCTCCCCGAAACGGTACGCGGATGGACCGGATGGGCGATGATGTGGTCGGCTGCCATGACTCTGTACTTCGCGTCGTTGGCGGTCGGTTTCGTTCTCGGGGCATGGCAATTCACCACTGGTATCCTGACCATCGGTGGTGTCTACATCGTCCTCCAGTACATACAGATGGTCCATAGGCCCGTCGAGCAGATCCGTGAAGAACTCATCGATCTGCAGAAAGCTGGCGCTTCGATCGAGCGTGTTCAAGAACTCTTTGACCGTGAGTCGCAACTGACTCGCAGGGATTCAAAGACATTGCCCTCGGGGCCACTTGCCGTCGGATTCGAGTCGGTCACGTTCTCGTACAACGATGATGGCGGAAAAGAAACGGTGCTCGATGACGTGAACTTCTCCATCGCACCAGGCCGCGTTGTCGGCTTGCTCGGACGCACCGGGAGCGGCAAATCGACCATTGCCAGATTGCTCACCCATCTCCACGAACCACAACAGGGTTCGGTCCAGATCGGTGGTCACGACACGCGGGACATCGACCTGGTGGACCTGCGACATCGCGTCGCCATGGTCACCCAGGACGTTCAACTGTTCCGTGCAACGATCAGAGAGAACCTGACCTTTTTCGATCCGACGATCTCAGATGACCGGTTACACGAGGTCATCGAGCGGCTGGAACTCGCTGATTGGCTGGGGTCACTACCCAACGGCCTTGACACCGTGCTCGAGTCCGGAAGCGGTGGGTTGTCAGCAGGGCAGGCCCAACTCCTTGCTTTCACCCGTGTGTTCCTGCGCGATCCAGGCGTTGTCGTCCTCGATGAGGCATCGTCGCGACTTGACCCCGCAACGGAGGCCTTGCTCGAGCGTGCCATCGACCATCTGCTGGAGGACCGCACAGCCATCGTGATCGCACACAGGCTCTCCACCGTCAATCGGGCGGACGACATCATCATTCTCGATGACGGCAGAGTTATCGAGGCTGGTAGACGAAAAGATCTCGCTGCAGCTCCTGAGTCCCTGCTGAGCAGCCTGCTTGCCACCGGGATGGAGGAGGTGCTCGCATGAGCGACAAGGCCGCGCCCTGGTTCGGAAAGGTCATGTGGGAACTGATCAAGCGCCAACCGGCCCGCTACGCGCTTGCCCAGACGCTGTGGATCATCATCTGGTCCATGCAGATCATCGTTGGGATCATCATCGCTCGGTACTTCGATGCCCTCACAGAAGGGATCACATCATCACAGCTCGTATCGGTGGTCGCCGCCATGTTCGCCTACGCAGCGGGCCGCGCTGTCATCATCTTCTTTGGCATGCGCAACCACGGTTCTCTCCTGTTTCGAGCAGGAGCGCTGATGCGACGGAACCTGCTCGGGCGAATCTACGAACTGCCGGGCGCCGCCGCAATGGACGAGAGTCCGGGCGAGGTCGTCAGCCGCATGCGCGACGACGTTGAACATGTTGTGGAGCCATTCGACTTCTCTGTTGATATCACCGGCGCGGGGATCGCCGGCATCATCTCGTTCGTGATCCTGTGGAACATCGACCCCGTTATCACCATTGTTGCCACCGTCCCAGTCATCATCGTCGGCATCGTCTCGAATCGGACAGGCGGGATCATTCGAAGGTACCGCATCGATGCCCGCGCGGCAACCGAGACCATCACCGGGTTCCTCGGCGAAACATTCGCTGCAACCCAGTCGGTCAAGGTGGCAGGTGCCGAGAAGCACATGCTCGCCCGCTTCTCCTCGCTCAACGATGTGCGCCGGGCGATGATGGTGAAGGACCGGACGCTGACAGCCGTTCTCGAAGCAACGTTCCGCAATACGGTGAACATCTCGACAGGGCTAATTCTGCTGCTCGCGGCTGGCCGACTCGGCGCAACGGGTTCAGCTGGGATATCCATCGGTGAGTTCGCACTGTTCGTGTACCTCGTGACCCAGATCACCGAAACTGCATACTTCTATGGAATGTTCGTGGCACGAGTGAAACAGGCCAAGGTATCGGTCGAGCGACTTACAGACACCCTGGCTGGCGAACCGTGGGAACGCCTCGTGTCGGACACGCCGCTGTACCTCGGGGAATCCGAATTCATGTCGAGCGAGCCTCGCCCGACACCCGCACCGTTCAGGATGGTCGAGGGTCGCGGGTTGTCGTATCACTATCCCGACAGTGATGCCGGGATCGACGATATCGACCTTGAGATCAGGAGAGGCGAGTTCGTTGTCGTCACCGGCCGCATCGGTTCGGGCAAGACAACGTTGCTCCGCACCATACTCGGATTGCTCCCCGCTGAGTCTGGGACCGTTGTGTGGAACGGTGAACTCGTTGACGATCCGTCAGTCGTGCTCACGCCTCCGCTCGTTGCGTACACGCCCCAGGTACCGAGGCTGTTCTCGATGTCGCTGCGGAACAATCTCGACCTTGGTACGGGGTTGGCCGCCGATGACCTTGCCGAATCGATTCACATCGCGACGATGACTCGCGATGTTGAGACCATGGACGACGGCCTCGAGACGATGATCGGGCCGCGGGGTGTCCGCCTCTCTGGAGGCCAGATACAGCGGTCGGCTTCAGCGCGCATGTTCGCGCGTCGGCCACAACTCCTCGTACTCGATGATGTTTCATCCGCACTCGATGTCGAGACAGAACGGACGCTGTGGGCACGACTATTCGAGTCACGCTCGGACGTCGCCGCCCTCGTGGTATCGCACCGGCGCGCTGCCCTCGCAATGGCAGACAGGGTGATCGTATTGGACGCTGGTCGAGTTGTTGCGGTTGGCACTGCCAAGGAGCTCGAGTCAAGTTCCGACGAGTTCCGCGCGATCTGGGACAGTAGAGCACAGAACACAGAACACAGA
>JAMBLL010000288.1 GCA_023336765.1 Actinomycetes bacterium
CTCTTGCCCGGATGCCATATCTGTGGCATAGTAATGGCATGGCACGAATACGAGTGAGCACAACTGTTGACGGGCAACTTCTCGAAGACGCCAGAAGGATACGAACTGATCTCAACGATGCCTCTCTGCTCGATGAGGCCCTCGCTGCACTCCTCTCCAGGTACAAGGCTGCGGAGATCGATGCGAGTTACGAAGCGTACGACCGTCAGCCACTCGATGTTCCCGATGAATGGGGCGATTTGACCTCATTCCATGAAGCTGCGACATCATCATGATGAATCTGCCTGCCCGTGGAGATGTCTGGTGGTGTGAACTCCCGGAGATTCCACGTCGCCCGGTTGTCATCCTCACCAGGGACGCTGCTATTGGGAGGCTCCGGAGAGCGCTTGTTGCCCCATGTACAACGAACATCCGAGGACTTCCCACGGAAGTGGTACTCGAGGTGGACGAGGATCCGATCCCGAAAAGATCGTCCGTGAACCTCGATTCAGTCGAAAACGTAGGCATTGGAACGCTGACGCAGCGCCTCGGAAAGCTCGGCGATGACCGCATGCGTGAAGTCTGCGGCGCCCTGGCCGCCGCGGTCGATTGCGCTCCCTGACTGGAATCTCGTGGCCCACCAGGAGACCCATCTTCGGGCTCATAACTACACGATTGTGATTCGTTCTCTACAGATCCTATAGTGTCATCCGACAGTCAACCTTTAACGCGGTCCTGAGAGGCCGAGAAGGAAGTAGCCATGAGCACACATTTCGTGCCGCACACCCGGGTGTGCGGCTTTTCTGTATCTGAGGGAGCATCATGCGACAGGTGATGAATGCTGACGATCTCGGCAGGGTCATCCGCCGGATCGCCCACGAGATCGTTGAACGCAATGAAGGACTCGATAACGTCGTCATCCTCGGGATACCCACCAGGGGCAAGCCGTTCGCGGACCGGCTCGCAGCTGAACTCTCGACGATCGAGGGCAATCCTGTACGGGCGGGATCGCTCGACATCGGCCTGTACCGTGACGACCTCGACCTGCGCCCCCGAACACGCCTCGGGCCCACAATCATCCCCGACGACATCGACGGCAGGACCGTCGTGCTTGCCGATGATGTCCTCTTCACGGGGCGCACCATCAGGGCGGCACTCGATGCACTGGCCGACATCGGTAGACCGGCTTCCGTGCAACTCGCTGTTGTGGTCGACCGCGGACACAGGCAGCTACCGATCAGGGCAGACTTCGTAGGGAAGAACACCCCAACCTCTCACGATGAGCGGGTCTCCGTTCGTTTCGCCGAAACCGACGAGGAGGATGGCGTATGGATCGGGGAGGTGGAGGGATCATGAATCATCTCCTCACCACGGAAGACCTCGACCGGGCCACACTCGAGGAACTGCTCGCAGATGCTGACGAATTCTCGGAGGTCCTGAATCGACCCATTCCGAAGGTACCTGCGCTGCGTGGGAAGACCATTGCAACGATGTTCTTCGAACCCTCGACACGCACAAAGATGTCCTTCGACAAGGCAGCCAAGGCCCTATCGGCCGACACCATGGCGTTCTCCGCATCGACGTCCTCGTTGTCCAAGGGTGAATCCCTCAAGGACACGGCGCTGACGGTGCGTGCGATGGGTGTCGATCTGATGGTGGTTCGACATGGAGCCACAGGGGCACCGTGGAGGCTTGCCGAGTGGCTCGACATTCCGATAGTCAACGCAGGTGACGGCGCGCATCAGCATCCCACACAGGCGCTCCTCGACTGTTTGACGATCAAACAACGATTCGGATCCCTTGACGGATTGCGAATCGCGATCGTCGGGGACATCAAGCACTCCCGTGTGGCTCGTTCTGACATCTTTGCCATGGCAACACTCGGCGCAGAGGTCATCCTCGTCGGACCACCGACGCTCCTACCGCTCGACACTGAGGGTTGGCCCGTCAAGACGACAACCGACCTTGACGGCGTGCTTGAGACGGTTGATGTCGTGTACCTGCTTCGGGTGCAGCTCGAACGTGGTGGAGGCTCCGTCTTCCCATCTCTACCCGAGTACACGGCCCGGTACGGCATGACGAACGAACGGTTCTCGCGATTGAAGGACGATGCGATCGTCATGCACCCTGGACCGATGAACAGGGGTGTGGAGATCGCGCATGAAGTCGCAGATGATCACCGGGCGTTGATCCTGGCTCAGGTCACCAATGGAGTTGCGGCCCGTATGGCTGTGCTGTTCCACCTGCTTGGAGGTGAATCCAATGAATGACATCGTGATCGTCGGGGGATCTGTGCTCACCGTCGATGGCATTGAATCCGTCGACATCGGTATCACAGGCGGCAAGGTGACCGAGATCGGGAAGAATCTCGACGGTGGCAGCGTCATCAACGCATCCGGTTCCTGGGTCGGTCCGAGTTTCGTCGACGTACACACGCACCTGCGTGAACCAGGCTTCGAGTGGAAAGAGACGATCGCCACCGGAACCGAGGCCGCCGCCGCAGGTGGTTATGGTGGCGTCGTTGCCATGCCGAACACGGATCCTGTGACAGACAACGCACAGATCGCCATGTACGTGGCTCAAAGGGGCACCCAGGCTGGGTTCACTGATGTGACACCGGCAGGTGCGATCACGATGGGTCGAGCAGGCGACAAGATGTCACACATCGACGAGATGTGGAGCGCAGGCGTCAGAATGTTCACCGATGACGGTGATTCCGTAGCGGATGCCGCGGTGCTACGTCTGGCCATGGAGTACATCGCCAACCTGGGAGGTGTCGTCGCACAACATGCGGTGGACGCCGACCTGTCCAGACATGGGTTCATGCACGAAGGTTCCGTGTCGTCCCTCCTTGGCATGGCAGCGATACCCGCTGAGGCTGAGGAGATCGTGATCGCCCGCGACCTCGCACTGGTCAGGCTTACAGGGGTTCGTTACCACCTCCAGCACGTTGCTACACGACGGGGTGTCGAACTCGTTGCACAGGCCAAGGATGACGGCCTCCCCATTACGGCAGAGGTCACGCCACATCACCTGATGTTCGACGAAACGTTCGTGGCGTCGATGGATCCTGACTACAAGATGATGCCGCCCCTGCGGTCAGCATCCGACAGGGACGCGCTGCGGGCAGGACTTGTTTCCGGTGTGATCGATGTCGTTGCCACCGACCATGCTCCACACGCGCCACGCGAGCAGGAGGTGCCTTTCGAACATGCTCCCAACGGGGTGATCGGTCTGGAGTGGGCGGCGTCGGTTGCACATGAGGTCATCGGAGACGACCAGATGCGGTTCTTCGCTGCAATGTCCCAAACCCCTGCACAGATCGCGAGTATGGAGGGTCATGGCGAGGCGCTCGCAGTAGGCCATGATGCCAACATCGTGGTGTTCAACCCCACAACAGAGTGGACAGCAACCGCAACACGGTCGATGTCACGCAACGCACCCTACCTTGGTACAACACTGCAAGGACGGGTCCTGTCGACGATCCTGCGGGGCGATGTCACGTACGCAGCCGAGGGATGAGGCCCTCTCGCACCGCGGTCAACCTCAACGTGGAGGTTGGACCAGTAGCACTCAGGTCACCTTTGATCGCTGCTGCGGGGACGGTTGGCTCTGTGGTGGAGTTCCAACAGGTCGTTGACTTCTCCCTCTACGGGGCAGCTGTTGCGAAGTCCGTCGCTCCGGTTCCCTGGGAGGGTCGCATCGCTCCCAGGATTGCCCCGACAGATGTGGGCATGCTCAATGGAATCGGCATCCAGAACCCTGGAGTCGATGTGTGGGCGACACAGGTCTCTCCACACATCGCAGCGATCGCAGCTCCCGTGTGGGGGAGCATCGTTGCCCACGATATCGATGGGTTCGCCGAGGTGGCAGGAAAGATCGCTGATACCGGCGTGGCGGCGATCGAGATCAACCTGTCATGCCCGAATCTCGATGGCAGGCCGTTCGCCCTCGACGTCGATCTGACGACACAGGTCGTGGCCTCGGTTCGTGAGGTGACTGATCTCCCCCTTGGAGCGAAACTGTCTCCGGATGCGATGCCGATCACCCCGATTGCCGATGCAGCGATGTCGGCTGGAGCCGATTGGCTCGTCGTCGCGAATACGGTGATGGGTGCTGCCATTGATCCCGAGACGCGCCGGCCGCTGCTGAGCGGCCTCATCGGCGGATATTCGGGTGCGGCGGTTAGGCCGATCACGATGAGGTGTGTACTCAACATCGCCGCGGATCTCCCCGATGCGCCCATCGTCGCCTGTGGCGGAGTATCAGATGCCCGTCACGTTGTGGAGTACATCCTCGCGGGTGCCGATGCCGTCGCTATCGGCACTGCCCACTTTGCGAAACCGAAGGTGGCGCAGAGGATCACGAAAGACCTCAAGACGTATATGAAGAAACAATCGGTCTCTGCGCTGTCTGAGATCAAAGGAGCATTCGAACCGTGGTAGCACACAACCCCATCATCGTTGCCCTCGACATGCCCACGGCACAGGACGCTGTGCGTGTGGCCAAGGAGGTTGCTCCTCACGTGGGTGCCTTCAAGATCGGTGTTGGCCTCCTCTACGGGCCGGGCCCAGGGACCATCGATGCGCTCGTCAGGCTCGGCCTGCCGGTGTTCGCCGACGCGAAACTGCATGACATACCGTCCCAGGTGGAGATGGCGGCCCGCAACCTGGCCCTTCACGGTGCACGGTGGGTCACTGCACACATAGGCGGTGGACAGGCGATGCTCGAAGCTGCTGCAAGCGGCCTGGCGGATGGGGCGGGACATGCCGAAGCTGGGATACTGGGAGTGTCCGTGCTGACTTCACTCGACAACGCCGACCTACAGCGTATCGGCATCGATCGAACCCCTGGACAGCTGGTCTCGAAGATGGCGAGTGTTGCGGCGTCGAGCGGGTGCGAAGGTGTCGTCTGCTCGCCGCTCGAACTCCACGTCGTCCATCAGTCAGCTCCGAATATAACAACTGTTGTCCCCGGGATCCGACCGACGACCGTCGACGACGACCAGGCGAGAACCGCAACACCGTCTGACGCCATCGAGAAGGGTGCGAGCTACCTTGTGATCGGACGGCCCATTACCGCTGCTGACGATCCTGGTGGTGCCGCAGCAGCGATCTTCGAGAGCCTCGGGATCATCTGAACACCAGCACTGATACGATGCGACCAGTACAAGGAGGTCACATGCTGCCAGAGATGACAGACGAGCAGCGAGCAGCGGCTCTCGCTCGCGCTGGCGAAGCCAGAAGGAAGCGGGCCGAGATCAAGCACCTGCTCAAGACAGGGAGCCTCACCTTCAGCGATGTCCTCGAACGTGCCGAAGCAGACGATCTTGTTGCAGGTACGAAAGTCGCAGTCATCGTCGCAGCGATGCCAGGAATGGGCAAGGTCTCCACGGAGCGGCTGCTCTCAGAGATAGGTATCGCTGATGGGCGCACACTGAGGGGTCTCGGGAAGAACCAGAAGGAGCTGCTCGTTGAGCGCTTCTCCTAAGGGCAACCTGATCGTTATCTCCGGACCGTCTGGTGTCGGCAAGTCAAGCATCATCGATGCCGTTCTCGATGGCACAAGATCAGAGTTCTCTGTATCAGCCACGACTCGCGAGCCCCGTCGGGGAGAAACAGACGGCGTTGACTATCACTTCACCACCAGGGAGGACTTCCTCGATGCGATCGCATCGGGCCGGGTTCTCGAATGGGCGGAGTACGGTGGCAACCTCTACGGCACACTGCGTGCGCCTGTGGAAGATGCGATTCGTCGTGGAGACAGCGTCATCCTCGATATCGAGAATGACGGAGCCAAACAGGTCAGACAGGCCTTTCCCAGTGCCGTCCTGATCTTCATCACGCCTCCGGATCTCGATGAACTCGAGAAACGGCTCAGGGGGAGAGGTGACACAGCTGACGCAGATGTCGAGAAACGTCTCGCCGTTGCATCCCAACAGATCGCCGAAGCACCCGACGTCTATAACCACATCGTGGAAAATCGGGGATTGGACACCGCGATCACCCAGATTCTCGATATACTCAGTCTCCCGAGCGCTGTTACGCGCCGGATGTAGCTTGCCCACAACGCCTGCCAGGTACGAGGAGATTGCAGATCATGATGGTTGAACCGCCAATCGGAGAGCTTGTCGAAAAGACGGGGACCCGTTTCGGCCTTGTCGTGTTATCTGCACGCAGAGCCCGCCAGATCAACGCCTACTTCAACGAACTCGGAGCAGGACTCGGCGGATACATCCCTCCACAGGTGCATTCACTAGCACGCAAGCCGCTGTCGATCGCTCTCGAAGAGATCATCGAGGACAAGGTCGTCATCGCACCGGTCGAGGAGTAGACGATGTTCGCCGGGCGGCGAATCGTCCTCGGCGTAACCGGGGGAGTCGCGGCCTACAAAGCTGCCTATCTCGCTCGACGATTCATCGAACTGGACGCTGAGGTCCGTACCGTCATGACACCTGCCGCAGAGCAGTTCATCGGTGCTGCCACTTTCGCCGCCCTCACCGGCACCAACCCGGTAACAGACCTCTTCGGAGGCACCGACGTTTCGCCACATACAACGCTTGCGGCATGGGCAGACCTGATCGTTGTCGCTCCGACCACGGCTGCAACACTTTCGAAACTCGCGCACGGAGAATCCTCGAACGCCCTTACCGCGACCGTTCTTGCAACTAGGGCCCCGGTCGTCGTTGCTCCTGCGATGCATACTGAGATGTGGGAACACCCCGCAACACGCGAGAACGTCGCGATCATTGAACGTTTTGGGTACACAGTCATCCCGCCAGAATCTGGCGCCCTTGCGGGTGGCGACCACGGAGTAGGCAGGCTGGCTGATCCTGAGATGATCGTAGCTGTGGTCGATGGAATCCTCGGCACTGGCGACCTCGAAGGGGAGGTCGTGCTCGTGACGGCAGGCGGAACGAGAGAGTCGATCGATCCGGTGCGCTACATCGGGAATCGCTCCAGCGGCAAGATGGGGAACGCGGTGGCACGATCGGCCGTCGATCGGGGTGCAAGGGTCATCCTCGTATCAGCCGGGACCGCACCATCAGATCTCGGCGGGATCCAATTCGTACCCGTTGAGTCTGCAGCCGACATGGCTGAAGCCGCCTGGACACACGCACCACAGTGTACGATCGCCGTGATGACCGCTGCTGTAGCGGACTTCCGCCCCAAGGAACCCAGGAGTGACAAGCTACGACGGGCAGAGGGACTCCCTGACATCGATCTTGAACCAACGCCTGATGTCCTCAAGGGAGTACATGAATCCGACCCGCGCCCGTACCTCGTAGGATTCGCTGCCGAGGTGGGATCGCTCGACACTGCTGTCGACAAGGCGAAGCGCAAGGGTGTCGACCTTCTCGTGGCAAACGATGTTGCAATCGAAGGATCTGGTTTCGGTTCAGATAACAACCAGGTGGCGATGGTGACACCGTTGGGCGACGTGGAGCACCTCCCGCTCATGCCAAAAGCCGATGTCGCAACGGCGATCTGGGACAGGGTTGTCGAGGCACGGCGGAGCACCCCGCGAACGTGAGGGTTTGCCAGGTCGTCCCGGACATCCCATCGTTCGCCGTTGATGACGGCTTCTCCTATCTGATCCCTGACGAGTTCGCTGTGAGCGTCGGTTCCAGGGTGCGCATCAGGGTTTCAGGGCGCAGGATGAAGGGGTTCGTCACTGCCGTCCTCCCCGGGCCTCCAGAGCGGAAACTCCTCCCCATCGACGGAGTTGTCGGAACGATCGGCAGTTTCGACGAGGACACGCTCCCCATGCTCAGATGGGCTGCGACCCACTACGTGTCCCCCCTGTCGACGATCCTGAAACGAACGATCCCTCCAAACGTGCCACGGTTGAAACATCACGACATCGAACCGCTCGAGACCGCCGACAGCCTCACCACCGTCATCATCTCGGACGCTCGCAGTCAGCTCGGACATGTCGCGGCTTCGGTCGAGGCTTCCATCTCGCGTGCCGAGGGGGCCCTGGTCATCGTGCCAAGCGTTGCTGAAGCGGAGGCCATAGCTTCAGGACTCACAGACATCTATGGGGAGACAGTCCTCCTCTCCTCCTCGGCATCTGAGAACAAAGATTCCACCCGGTCGTGGGAGCGTGCGGCGAACAGAACACCCACGTTGCTCGTCGGAACACGAGAAACGATGATGTGGCCGGTGGCGCACCTTACGAGTGCGGTCGTGGTCGAAGACGGACGTCGCGTCATGAAGTCACCATCCACACCGACACTGGGCGTCAGGGAAGTGCTCATTGCACGATCCCAGCAGGAGCGTTTCGCTCTGACCTTCATCGGGCCGGTACCCACACTTGAGACGATCGACCTTGAACCCGTGATCAGGGCTCCAGCGGGAAGACAGTGGCCACTCGTCGAGGTCGTCGATCGTTCGCACGAACCGCCGTCGCGCACAGTGCTGGTGGAACGAACCACTACCGCTATCTCGGCTGCGGTGCGTCGAAACGAACCTGTGTTCGTGCTCGTGCCGTCGCGTGGCTACGCACCAGCGTTTCGCTGTATCGCGTGTGGGGAGCTCAGACGATGCTCCATCTGTGAAACTGCTGCGGCGCGCAAGGATGAATGTCGACGCTGTGGCGCTGAACTCAGCACTTGCACGAACTGCGGGAAGAATCGATTCGAACCCCTTGGGGCCGGGATCGGATCGGTCCGTGACGCGATCGCACGCTCCATCGGTAGCAACGTGGGAGTTGCAGGAGATCACAAGCTCGTAACTGTTGGTTCAGAGCGCGATCTCATCGGATGCCAGGAGGTGTCGCTCTCCGTTGCAGTGGATATCGACGGCATGGCCCATGCCCCCACATATCGCGCTTCGGAGGATGCTTTCAGACTTCTCGTACGCCTTGCCCAACTCGTGGGCATAGGCAAAGGCAACCGTATGGTGGTCCAAACAGCGGACGCTGACCAGCCGATTGTCGCAGCATTGCGCTCAGGCCGATCCGGAGCATTCCTCGCCGGGCTCATGGACGAACGACGAGCGTCGAACTTCCCCCCGTTTGGCGAACTGATCGCGCTCGAGATCGACCGAGCGGTTCCCGTTGGGGACGCCATCACGACAGCGATCGGCGACGATGCTCGTGTTCTCGGCCCCGCACCGATGCGTGACCGTGACCGTTGGCTCATCCAGGGAACTGACCTCACACGGGCCCGTATTGCGCTCAGACACGTCGCAGGCACTCTCCGCGACAAGGGAGCAAGGGTTCGGATCGATGTGGATCCGATCGATCTGTAGAAGCGTTGTCCGTTCTCCGTTCAGATCACAGAACCCAGAGCGCCCTGCGCCGTCCGTGTTCTAGCTGATGGCTGATAGCTGATAGCTGATAGCTGTAAGCTGATTCCCCATGGCCATCTACCCGATTCGCAGGTTTCCCGATCCCGTTCTCGCCATGAAGGCAAGGTCGGTTGAGACGTTCGATGACGACGTCAAGCGACTCACAGACGACATGTTCGAGACGATGTACAACGCACCAGGCGTTGGCCTGGCTGCACCTCAGATCGGCGTATCCAAGAGGGTGTTCGTCGCTGATATTGGGGAAGGGCCCTTCCTCATGATCAACCCGACGATCGTCGAGCAAACGGGCAAGTGGAAGTACGAGGAGGGATGCCTGTCAGTCCCAGGCCGCTACTGGGACATCAAACGCTACGACTACGCACGGGCCGAGGGGTTCGACCTGAGTGGGAACCCCATCATGTACGAGGGCGACGAGTTAATGGGCCGAGTGCTCCAGCATGAGATCGACCATCTCTTTGGCCTGCTCCTGCTGAGCCACCTCGGGTCGCGCACGAAGAGGCAGGTACTCAAGGAACTGCGAGAAGAATCTCTAGACGCACAGCGGGGTATGTGATGTCCGGCGTGTTCCTTGGCACCCCTGCCGCGGCCGTGCCGAGCCTTGCAGCGTTCGCCGACGTTGAGGATGTGGACCTCGTCATCACCCA
>JAMBLL010000289.1 GCA_023336765.1 Actinomycetes bacterium
CTGCGTCGCCAGGGCCTCCAGGGGGTCACCGATCTCGAGGATCTCGACGGGATGTTGTTCTTCTGGCGACACGATGGTGACGCTTTCTGGATGAAGGACACCCTGATCCCTCTCGATATCGTCTGGTTCAATCAGGACGGGACCTTCAAGGGACGTGATTCGATGGTGCCGTGCACTGCCGACCCATGCCCGACTCACCAGCCGGACAACCTCGATTTCCGTTACGCGATAGAAGCACCCCCTGGCACGCTCGACTGGATCACCGACGACACCGTGATCGTCTTCGTCGACGACTGACCCTCTTGGGCTTTGGCGTCCAACGGCGCCAAATATTGCGGTTCTGGACGCCAGACTCCCGGCGCTGCGCTTGGTCAATTGGGCACTTCGATGCCCCACACCGTCCGTGGGGATGGTGCGGTGCATCGAAGTTCCTGCATGGGCCTCAGACGGGGAGGAGTTCTTTGGCGGCAGCAGGACTGGTGTCCTCAGCTTCTGTCCGACTCGGCGTGGCGAGCACGAGCAGACTCGGGAGGACGAGGAGCGCAACCATGAGCGACAGCACGATCATCACCGCTGTGAGTGCACCGAACGTGGCGAAGATTGGCGTCGGTGCGAACGCCATAACCAAGAACCCGAGGACCGATGTCACAGCAGACAACACGAGCGCTCCGCCGGTTCCCGTTCCTGACCGTCGCACAGCTTCGAGTGCTGTTCCTGTCGCGTCCAACTCCTCACGGAAGCGAGCCGTGAAGTGTGTCGAGAAGTCGATGCCGACGCCTACGGCGATTGCAGCGATCGTTGCCGTGACCACATTGACCGTGTAACCGAACGTCGCCATGAACGCATAGATGCCAAGTACAACAAGACCGATCGGAAGCACCGAAACGAAGGCATAGCGGATAGATCGCAGCATCACTGATGAGATGATCAGAGCCAGCAGCAGTGCCAGGGGCAGCGACACCAGCATCGAGCGTGTAAAGGAGTTCATGCTATGGAACTGAGCCAGAACGTCCCCTGTCACCCGGGCGGACAGATCGTCGGTTTCGGTCGTGAGTTGCGTGGCAACCGCGTTGAGGGTGTCCTCCACGGGTTTGATGACGTCCGCGTCGGTGAAGCTCCCAACCTGGATGACGATCGCGGTTGCCTGTTCGGCACCTCCGTCCACGAACACGTCTGCGACGTCGGACGCGGTGATGGCGAGTTCCCCGGTCGGCGTCTGTACACCGTTCGTTGCGATGTGCCTGTAGATCGCAGCGACACCTGCACTTGTGTCAGGGATGCGATCGCCGTTGGCGTCGGTCAGTTTTGGCCCAGATGCCTCGATTTCGGCGATGGCGGGACTCGCCATCGTCATGCGGACGAGGTCAGCAGCGTGAAGGCCCACGATCAGGTCGCCCTCTCCGTTTCGTCCAAAGCCGGCTTCGCTCGTGGCGATCCGATCGACTGCACGGTCGATCGCAGCGAGGTTGCTCGGATCAGTCAGGTCTCCCTCGACGAAGATGAGGGAGGACCCCTCACCAATGGACGGGAAATGCGATGACACTCTCTCGATTGACTGTGCGAAGTCGGTCTCTGTAGATAGGAAGTCGTCGATCTCGAAGCCTGACTCGACGCTTGTGGCTTGCATGAACGCAACTGCCGAGATGAACAAGACAACCGGAATCGTCACAATGCGCCATTTGGCAAGGAAGTGCACGGTCTCGCCGACCGGCTTCAGTCCGTGGGCTACTCCCGTGTGTCCCTGTACCAACTCGGCGCCTCTTGCGGCCGCCCGCCGGTTGCGTCGTCTGGACAGAACGGCGGGCAGGGCGACCAATACGAGGGTGAAGAAGACCAGCGCCGCTGCTCCGATCGTCGGCATGACCGCGCTGAGAGCAACGGCAAGTCCGCCCACAACTGCCATCAGAACGGCACCGAGCGCGTATGCGATTCTGGACACGCCTTTGATCGGGTCATCGCCGACGAACTCCTCGAGGCCAACCGTCACTCGGGGCCCGATTTGGCCCAGGATCAGATAGGCCCACACAAGCGAGATCGCGGCGCCGATTCCGAACTGGATGATCGATTCGGTTCCGGAGGCCGCGTTGGCCATGAACGCTGCGACGGATGAGCTCACGGCCAGCAGCATGGCGGTGAACACCGCGCTCATGCCGAACGGATACGCCTTTTTGACTCCGAGATCGCGCTCGATCTGCATCTCCCTCACACGCCCGACTCCGTGAATGTAGAAGTCGACGCCGAAGCTGATCATCGCTATGGGCACGATGAACGACAGCAGGAGCGATCCCATCTTCAAGCCGAGTAGGGCTGCTGTTCCGTAGTAGGCGAGTGCCGTTGAAGCCAGGCCCGCGCCAACGACCACTGCCGACCAATAGGAACGATGCACGAATGCAACGAGGAGGATGATTAGCGCAACCGCCAAGAAGATGAACGGAGCCGACTGTGTCGCTGCCTCACCGAACGTTGTGTCACCGTCAATCGCGACGCCGATCGAGTTCGTATGCACAGCACCCTCTCGGAGATCTGCTTGTACCTCGCGGAGCCACCGCTCTTCAGCTGCGATGTCCTCGAAGTGCGCTGAGTCGTACACGAGTTGGGCTGTGAAGGCCGGAGACACCCATCCCTCGACCGTAGGCTCCGCGCTTTCTGACAGCGTGTGTCGAAAATCGGCCAAAGACGAGTTCCGGGCAAGGATCTGGGTCACCGCCGAACGGACTTCGCTCTCAGAGGCTGCCTCGATACCTGCCGGGAGAACGGAGTCGACGACATCGGCTATAGACATGAGTCCTGGTGTCATGACACCTGTATCGGCGTCGTAGCGGTCGACGAGAATTCCGCTGTGGACAGCATCTGTGCGCACGCCCTCGGAGGCGACGTACCACTCACTCAGAGTCGCCTGGTCAAGGACATTCGCTTCCTGATCATTCGATTCGACGAGCCACGTGGCTGTTCTGACCGTTGCATCGCTCCCAAGCGTTGCGTTCACATCCTCGAGTGAAGTGAAGATCTCACCGTCGGGATCGAAGTTCGGCTCATCTGTGTTGGCGATCATCGGTCCTGCTACGCCGAGGCCAATAGCCACGAGCAACATGGCAACAGCGATCCATCGAATGTGACTCCCGATCCAGCCGTACGTTCGGTAGGTGCGGTTGTTTTCCATTGGGTTCTCCTCCTCGTGTGCCGTTTCCGGCAGGCCACTTTCGTTACAGGATGCGGGAGAAGAGGTCGGGGCGCCATCGGGTATCACCCTCGCCTGTCCTGAGACCCTGACGAACGCCTAGGGGCGAACCCTTAGGGGGTTCCCAGGGTTCGAGTCTCCACAGGAGATGTATCGTCCTCACATGCCTGATATCTACTTCACGACCAGCCCCGAAGCCA
>JAMBLL010000290.1 GCA_023336765.1 Actinomycetes bacterium
CCGATCGCATCCGGTGTCGAACTCATCGTCAACGCAGCCGAGATCACCGATGATGGCACAGGTGGCGAAGACGCCAACCCCGGAGACAACTTCTCCGTCGCAATAACCCCGCTCGATTCCGCTCCTGATCTAGTGATCGACAAGGACGACGGTGGCGTGACCGCAGAACTCGGAGGCACGGTCGTCTACACCCTGTCCTATGCCAATGCGGGACCCCAGGGTGCGACAGGTGTGGAGATTGAGGACACGGTGCCAGCGAACACCACGTTCGACGCAGCAGCGAGCACACCAGGATGGTCATGTGCAGACGGTGACCCTGCAGGCACACCGTGCACCTTCCCCATAGGAGCGATTCCAGGAGACAGTGCAGTCGCATTGATCGACTTCGCAGTAACCGTAAGCGGGTCCACTCCTGGTGGCACGGACATCTCAAACACCGCGACCATCGCCGATGACGGCAACAACGGGCCAGACGAGAACCCGAGTGACAACACGGACACCGAGGTGACACCCGTCGATCAGTCGCCCACGGCAGACGCCGGTGGTCCGTATTCAGGTGATGAGGGTGAGGCCGTTGCCCTTGATGGAAGTGGATCAACGGACGACCTGGGGATCGCCCTGTACGAATGGGACTGCACGAACGACGGCAGCATCGATGTCTCCTCAGCAAGCCCAACGGGGAACACCTGCACCTATCCAGACAACGGTTCGTACACCTTGAGACTGCGGGTGACGGATACGGGTAGCCAGACGGACGAGGACACCGCGACAGTCACCGTCAGCAACGTGGCGCCTGAGGTATCAGCGAACCCCGATGACCAGACGGTGCAATACAGCGACTACATCGCACCGGTCACCGTCACGGCAACCGATGTTGATGCCGATACGCCAGACGACATCACAACGGAATGGCAGATCGCCGGTGGATCGTTCGCAAGCGGTCTGCCCGCAGCACTTGGCCTTGACACAGTCGGCTGTACTTCAGATGGGACGACGACCACTTGTGAGTGGACGATCGACGGCTTCGCTGACGTTCCAGCCGGTGACTACACGATCCGAGTCACCGTCGCCGATGAGGATGGAGGAAGCACCTCTGCCGACATCCTCATGACCGTGGTAGCCGAAGACGCCTCTGTCTCGTTCGATGCTGGCAATCCGGTTGCGGTAGGTGTCGATGCGCCAGGTGGCGACAGCGAGCCGTTCACGTTGACCGTGATCGTGGAAGAGACCGAACCGGATCTACCCGCTGGTGCAGGCATGGCAGGTGACATAGGTCTCGCGAATGTGACGATGTCCTTGAGTCCTGTCGGCCCAGGCTCATCGGTCCCTGGCGTATGTGCTCCATCAGGAACCTCAGGTACGGGCTACGACGCGGCACTCACTGTGGACTGCACGTTCGATGACGTCCCCGTCAACACCTACGTGGTCACGGTGACCGTCGATGGTGACTACTACACAGGAGCAGGTGAGGACGTCTTAGTCGTGTACGACCCGAGCCTCGGATTCACCACCGGCGGTGGCTGGTTCTACTGGCCAGACACGGCGGACGAGGCCACTGGATACCAGGGAGACAAGACGAACTTCGGATACACCATGAAGTACAACAAGAAGGGTCAGAAGGTCAAGGGCAACCTCCTCATGATCCGACACCTGGCCGACGGCACGATCTATAGGGTCAAGTCGAACGCACTCAACGGGTTGGCGATCGGCACAGGCAACGACGGTGAGGACTTCGGTTGGGCATCGTTCTCCGGCAAGTCGACCTACAGGGAGCCTGGCTGGGCCGACGCAGTCGGGAATCACACCTTCATCGTGTACGTCGAGGACCACGGGACGTCAGGAGCTGATGTCGACAGGTTCTGGATCGAGATCCGTGACAAGGACGGGGCCGTGATCACCGCGTCATCGATGTTGGCATCGGCAAGTACCAACGCCGTCCTCCTTGGTGGAGGCAATATCGTGGTACCACATGATGGTGGAGACGGCAAAGGCAAAGGCAAAGGCAAGCCGTGACAGCACAGAATCTGACGAGGAGGAACTGAGATGTCCGAACCATTCCTGGCCGAGATCAAGATCGTGGGTTTCAACTTCCCCCCGCGGGGTTGGGCCTTCTGCGACGGTCAGTTGCTGCCGATAAACCAGAACCAGTCGCTCTTCTCGCTGCTGGGAACGACCTATGGAGGCGATGGGCGCACGAGCTTCGCTCTTCCGGACCTGAGAGGTCGGACTCCGCTCCATGTTGGCAACAGCACCACGCCTGGTTCCGTGAATCACGGCCAGGGCCAGAAGAGCGGCGAGGAGACACACGTCGTGACAACCACTGAGATGCCGGGCCACGATCACTCCGTTGCTGCGAACTCAGCATCAGCGACGTCCGACGAGCCAGCAGGCAATCTGCCCGCACGCGCTAGTTTCGACGCATACCGGAGTCCATCGGCACTCGGAGCCTTTGCGTCTGAGACCGTTTCACATGCTGGTGGTGGTACGAGTCATGACAACATGCAACCCTGGCTGGCGCTCAATTTCTGTATCGCCCTGCAGGGTCTATTCCCGTCGCGAAACTGAGGAGATAACGATGTCTGAGCCGTTCGTGGGAGAAATAAGAATGTTCGCCGGCAATTTCGCACCTCGTAGTTGGGCCTTCTGTGACGGTCAGTTGCTTGCGATCTCGCAGAACGATGCGCTGTTCAGCCTCTTGGGAACCATATACGGTGGAGATGGTCGGACAACCTTCGGCTTGCCCGACCTGCGTGGTCGCGTTCCGGTCCATGCCGGCACCGGTCCTGGCTTGTCCAACCGGCGCCTCGGCTCCAAGTCGGGATCAGAGTCCGTCACGCTCGTGTCAACCCAATTGCCGTCACACACGCACGCGCTTCAGGGCAGCGGCGATGCTGCCACAACGCCGGACCCGTCCGGCAACGTGTTCGCTCGTTCCTCCGGCGACGCCTACGGGTCAGATCTCTCGGCGAGCAACATGAACGCCGCTGCAGTGGGCAATAGCGGAGGAGGGCAGGCACACACCAACCTGATGCCATCGCTGGTTGTCAATTTCATAGTGGCACTGTTCGGTGTCTACCCGAGTCGGAACTGAGGGGGAATAGATATGTCAGAACCTTTCATCGCAGAGATCCGCATCTTTGGAGGCAACTTCGCTCCCCGCGGCTGGGCGTTCTGCAACGGCCAGTTGCTGCCCATTGCCCAGAACACCGCCCTGTTCGCGTTGATCGGAACCACCTACGGGGGTGATGGGCGCACCACAACGGCGCTTCCGAATCTCCAGGGTCGGAGTCCGATGCACGCTGGTCGTGGTCCCGGACTGACCGATCGTCGTCTCGGAGAAAGGGACGGAGCCGAGTCGGTCGTGCTTGCCGAGTCTCAGATACCCAGCCACAGCCACCAACTGGTTGGCACTGAGGAGGATGTCGATGGGTCCTCGCCCGTGGGCAATTACCTGGGGGTCGGCAATGATCTCTACTCAGCGAGCGATGGCTCGACTCTTGCAGGCTCATCACTCCCAAACACGGGCAGTAGCCAGGCACACAACAACATGCAGCCCTATCTCACCTTGAACTTCATCATCGCGCTTCAGGGCGTGTTTCCGTCGCGCAACTGATCGGTGCCCTTGAAGAGCATGGATTTGCGACCCGTGAGTATTTCGGACGACAGGTTTCTATTCGCCCTGTACGAGTCGACACGTGCCACAGAGATGGCTCTCGTGCTGTGGTCGGATGATCAGAAACGAGACTTCTTAAAAGGGCAGTTCGAAGCCCAACGGACGGACTACGTCACCAGGTTCCCCGATGCCAAGCACAGCATTGTCATCGCCGATGATGAACACATCGGCCGTATCTGGATCGACCGGAGGGCAGGCGAGATCCGACTACTCGATATCGCCATCCTTCCGCGATGGCAGAATGCAGGGGTCGGGACCGCACTTGTCGAACAACTACAGCAGCAAGCCACTGAGGCGGGGTTACCGCTGCGCCACTCCGTTCATACGACCAACCGAGATGCTCTGCGTTTCTACCAACGACTCGATTTCGTCGTAGTCGAGGATTTCGAGACTCATGTGCTGATGGAGTGGAACCCGGGCGTTAGCCCGACAGACGGTTGAAGACAGCCTCGTAGGTGCGGCCGGTGTCGTCGGCGGCGATCGGAACGAGGAACAGAGTGAGTCCCCCGAGTTCTGCGTGATCCAGAGCATACGTCGCCTGGACCAACGCGGGATCTGCTGGGCCACGAAAGAGGACCGAGAAGCTGCGACTCTCGTCGACCCCTGCGGGACCGCTTTGCAGGTAACTCGCCTCGAGGAGAACAAGATCAAACGGTGGCTCGCCGGACACGGTGAATGAGTCACCAACGACGGCATCGAGGTCGTTGCGAACGATATCTGCAAGGTCCACTGGAACTCCTATGATGTCCACCGATTCGCCTGTTCGGTCCAACACCGAGCCTACCAACCGCGGTCGTCCTAGGACCTCGATCCAAGAGGTGTGGGACGTTGATAGCCCCATAGCCAACCGGTGCAATGGCTTCCAAAGATCAGAGGCTGCACCCTTTGGATGCGGTCGCACAGAGTGTCTGTCCGCCTTTCAAGGGGGACGGCAGAGGAGCGTCAGCGACGATGCAGGGGGATAACGCGATAGCCCACGGGTCTTGTGCCGCTTGTGCATCCCCCACGAGAAGGGTGATGGTCGCTCAACGGAGAACTGCTCGCAGGATCGTCTCGGCTAACTTCGTCTGATCCAAAGCGATCGCGGTTCGATGCGGACCAGGTCACCGGTACTGACGGAAAACGTGGAGTCCGGGTCGGTGATCACCACGGGAGTAACGAGACCGTATATCTCTTCAGCCACGAACGACCCCAGCGCCAGGATCTCATCAGGTTCCCTGAGCACGAATGCCGCTGGCGCTGTGCCAAGGCGAACAGCTTCGGCGAGCACGGATGATGCGGAGCTCGAACCTCGTCCCGACTGCATGAACACGACTGTGCCACTGAGGCACACTCCGCGCTGCGGGTGACGCTGATCGATGATGATGCCCGTCAAGGCATCGAGACCACCCCAGAGGCTCAGGGGCTCGTCGAGCACAAGGGCAGGCCCCGAGGCGCTGCCACTGACAACGTCGGTCACGCTCAGTTGCTCCGCGGAGGGAGAGCCGGGTTCAGTCTGCACCGGACCAGAGCCCCTCATCACGGACGATGACGCCCGCAACCGCCGAGTCGACACATTCGCCGAGACTGCCGAACACAACATCGACACCGATGTTTCCGGGGGCGTAGTAAGCCCACTTCGCGGAGTCGGTCATCGCGATACCGGTCGTGTTTCGTACTATCGGCGTGATGTACGTACACGTGTCGGTTACGAAGGTCACACCGGACGCTTCAAGCGATCCCGCCCAGCCTCGCTGCATGGCTTCGTGGAGAATCTCCCGGCCGGTTGACACATAAAGATCGATGGACGGATGGATCGTTCGCCCATCCATCACTTCGAACAAGGCATGGATCTCAGAGAGTGAATAGTGCGGTGTTCCCAGATTCACGGTCGCCAGGTCGGTACGTGTTGCTGTCGACAGAGAATCACGTGCGGCACTGAGCTGCTGGTGCGTGATCACGATCGTTTCGTCTGGCACAACACCACCGCACGCGATCTCGAGCGTCGGTGCTTCAGGCGTGATACCGACTGCATGGAACATGGCCAGGCTGCCCGATGACGCCGCAGCGGCACCCAGGGCCTTCAGGTTGTCTTCAGACACGTCCTCGGGCAATCCGACGATCACAGGCACGCTCGACCCGCACTTCCTACCGAGCACGAAACCGATCACGGGGTACACGGCGTCTGTTGACAACATCTGTTGTGACAAACAACTCACGTCGACGACCTGGGTGGCCCGCCGCATCTCGGTTCTGTGGAGACCAGCGTCGGGAACCCTGCCGGTGATCGCGGCGGCGATGTCGATGAAGTCACCGTAACGATGGGTCCGCGCGCCGAGCACACTGTTGGCGAAGACGACAGCGTTCGACTCAGCCCACGCAACGTGTTCGCCGAATCCAGGCCGTTGCTCTCGCTGGTACGGGGCACAGGTCCACGTTGGTTCACATCCAAGGGCGATGTACGCGTCCATGAGTGCCTTGGCGGCAGCACCGGTGGCAGGGTCACCGCGGAAGAGTTCGGGGTGAAGAAGATCGAGGCTGGAAACGTTCAGCGTCGTCGGCACAACGACCTTGGCACCGCTATCCACGAACACGTTGACATAGTCGAGTCCCGACTGGCCGTGATACAGGCAGGAATCTATGTGGGCGCCGGTGATCGGACGAAGATGCTTGGCGCCCATCGTCTGGGCAAGCCGCACGACAAGACGCATCGCCATGGAGACACCATCGCCGCGCGCACCGTCAAGCAGACTCTTCTCGTGTGCAGTGAGATCGATCTGCAATGCGTGAAACCCCTTCATGTCCCGGACGCTTACACGATGGCGGGTCTCTGTTGAAACCGGTCCTGTCTGCGTGTGGGTTGCCCGATGTCCTCGGCTACATCACGGGTATCGTTGCCCGCGCTACTGGACCACAGTAGACGAGTAGGTCTGACCGACCTGCGCCGCTAGGGAGATTCCGGAGGATCAACAATGTCTGGAGAGTCGACACTGTCAGGTGAATCCGGGGAATCGACACTCTCAGGCGAGTCCGGTGAATCCGGGGAATCGACACTCTCAGGCGAATCGGGTGAATCCGGGGAATCGACACTCTCAGGCGAATCAGGTGAATCAAC
>JAMBLL010000291.1 GCA_023336765.1 Actinomycetes bacterium
CACCAAACGCATATACCGCACACTCAAACAACACACTTGACATAGGAGAACCCGTCCAAAGAGCCGAGGGAGGAATCAGAACGCATCTCTCCCCCGAGGGGGCTCCTGAGAACGGCAATCGATAGACAAGCAACCATCTATTCGCTGATCCTTTCCGTACTACGTTCCAAGGCTGCACCCGACTCGCCACCGATCACTTCACCAAACCCCACACATAACCGAAGAGCCCGGATTCCAGGCGCTTCCGTAGCGTGGCAGATTGGTGTGGTGCGCTCCACTAATCTGTGAGCGTCGCCGACACGCTGGAGCAGTATCTTCCATGTACGACATCGCCATCATCGGGGGAGGGCCGGGCGGATACGCGTCCGCACTCTACGCCCACAACTTCGGACTTTCCGTTGTCCTTATCGAGAAGGAGCGCGTTGGCGGAACGTGTCTCATACGCGGCTGTATCCCAACGAAGGCGTGGATCGAGTCTGCCCACGTGTACGCGACCGTGGGTGGGGCAGCCGAATTCGGCGTGGATACATCCGACCCGCAGTTCGTGTGGCCCACAGCTCTGGCTCGTAAGCGCTCGATCGTCGATCTACTCGTCAAGGGTTTGGTCGGCACTCTCAAAAGTCGCGGAGTTGAAACGGTCGAAGGCCACGGCAGGATCACCGGCCGAGGGTCGGTCTCGGTTGAGGGCGGCGATGGGACGTTGACACAGATCGAAGCCCGCACGATCATCGTTGCGACCGGATCAGAGCCGTCGAGCATCCCGGGGTACACGATCGACGGCGAGCGAATAGTCACATCCGATGATGCACTCGACTGGGCCGACCAACCAGACAGTGTCGCCGTGATCGGTGGAGGCGTGATCGGCTCCGAGTTCGCCTCGTTCCTTGCTGAGGTCGGGACGGAGGTCCACCTCTTCGAGATGGAGGATCAGCTCGTTCCAGGGATGGAACCTGAGGCAGCCAAGATCCTTGCCAGGGCCTTCCGCCGACGCAAGATCAAGATGCACCTTGGTATCGGAGTCGGGCCCGCACGGATCAACGATGGCTCTGTAACTGTTCCCTACGGGGACGAATCCGTCGATGTTGATGTTGTGCTCATGGCGGTTGGCCGCAGGCCCGTGACCGATGACGCGGGACTCGATACCGTCGGTATCACGACGGATCGTGGCTACGTCGACGTAGATCTCGACACCATGCAAACAAGTGCCGAGGGGGTCTATGCGGTTGGGGATATCGTTGCCGGAACGCCTCAACTCGCACACGTGGCCTTCGCCGAAGCTATTGCGGCGATCACTCACATCGCAACGGGCGATACGGCGAGTGTCGACTACAACGCAATCCCAATGGTCGTATACACGAACCCGGAGATCGGCTGGGTCGGCCAAACCGAGGCAGCAGCACTCGGCAACGGCATAGATGTGGAGACCTCAGAACACGGGATGCGCGGTACCGGTCGTGCGATCATCCAGGGTGATGTTGGTGGGACGGTCAAGGTCGTCGCACAGGCTGACGGGCCGATCATCGGGGCAACGGTCGTTGGCCCCGGAGCTGGCGAACTGATCCACGAACTGATGTACGCCGTGGGGTGGGAAGCTCTTCCCTCAGAAGCCGCTTCGTTCATACACGCACACCCGACGATCGCAGAGGCGATAGGCGAAACCCTGCTTGCTGCAGCTGGACGACCGCTGCACTAGACCAACGAACACGCATCCCACGAGGATTGCACAAGGAGACAAGCGATGTCATTCACGATCACGATGCCCCAACTCGGCGAGACAGTCACCGAGGGCACGATCCTGTCGTGGGTGAAACAGATCGGCGAGTACGTCGCTGAGGATGACATCCTCGTCGAGATCTCCACGGACAAGGTTGATACAGAGGTTCCGTCACCCCACGCTGGCGTTCTGACCGAGATCCTCGTTGCTGCAGGTACCACCGTTGATGTGGGTACGCCTCTGTGTGTTTTGGGGGAGGAAGCCGTCAGCC
>JAMBLL010000292.1 GCA_023336765.1 Actinomycetes bacterium
GTCGCTGCTCTCGCTGCGGTCGCGCTTATCGGCAACCTCGTTCCGAACAGTGGATTTGCATCGTGGCGCTCACCCGCTGGCTACAGCGACGATTACTCCGGCTCCGTCTCCTACAACCCCTACACGGACATCAAGGCATCCCTGATCTCCCAGAGCTCTCTACCACTCTTCGAGGCGAAGGTGTCAGGGATCGCTGCCGATCAGGTTCGGTACAGAACGGTGACCCTGGATGTGTATCGCAACGGGCGGTGGCAGACTGACCGGATCCAGGCGTTCCCCACCTACGAGGAACCCTGGGTCACGGAGTCCGAGCGCTACAGGGGCGAGACGGTCGAGGTCGCGACAACCATCAGGATCAAGAACCTCGCCCAGCCGTGGCTTCCCGCTCCGCCGACGTCTTCGTTCGCTTCGGCACTTGATGAGGCGGACGATGCCTCCCTACGGATCCGTAGGCTCGATGGTTCGATCTACCTCCCGGGCGATGTCACGTATCCGGACATGGAGTACTCCATCGTTGCCGATGTGCCAAGGTACGATGCAGCAACGCTTGCGTCCCTCATCCGCACAGACGATGGCACGCTCAGTCCGCTCTTCCAGGCTGCAGAGGATGGTGGCGAGTTCATCCCTGCACCATCAGAACCGCTTGAACCCCTCGAATTGGACAGGATCGAGTTCTGGACCGACGTCCCAGAAGAGATCGGCCCAGGAGTCGCCGCTCTCGCTGCGGATCTGACAACGAACCTCGAAACCAACTACGAGAAGGCTCTCGCTCTCGAGCAGTACTTCCGATTCTCAGGAGCCTTCACCTATTCCACAGACGTCCCTGCTCAGTACACAACGTCCTCGGTGGATGACTGGCTCACCGATGATGAGAATCCGTATGTCAGGACCGGGTACTGCGAACAGTTCGCCACCTCGATGGCTCTGATGGCGAGAACACTCGGGGTCCCATCACGCGTCGTGCTCGGGTTCACGCCTGGAGAACCGATCAACGACACCACCGTCGTCGTCACGGACACGAACGCACACAGTTGGATTGAAATCTGGGTGCCTGAACTCGGTTGGATGGCGTTCGACCCAACACCAAGAGCAGGTTTCGCAGCATCAACAGCGAACGACGAGATCAGCGAGATCCTCGGCTTCTCCCCCGACGACTACATCGACGACATCCCCGAACCCGTCTTCGTCGATACCGAAGGCGGCCAGGCCGGGCCAGATGATGGCAGGTTCGATCGTCAGGACCCGGCCGAGCGCATCCGTGGCGCGGGTGGCGGCTCCGCCGACGGCAACTCGACCGGCTTGGGGCTGCCGTCGTGGTCCAGGGAGGCCGCGATCGTGATCGCCGCCCTTGCCCTCATCGTCGGCACCACTCCCCTCATCAAGGTGTTGAGACGCAGGCGACTTTCGCGGCGCCTGGCACAGGGAGACATTCAGGCGGCGTGGACGGACATAACATCGCGCCTTGCCGACCTTGGTGAGACGATCGACCCGGCAAGCACGCCGCTCGAGGCGGCATCGGACATAGACGTAGCGTTCGTCCCCCTCGCTCGAACCTATGGAGATACCATCTATGGAGATCACGAGGTGTCCACTGCTGTGATCGATAGAGCAACCGATGAACAGCTGATGGCCCACCGTCACATCACGACACGGTACTCCCGCCTCGATCGGACCAGAGCTGCGTACCGTCCCACGATGCTGATAGAGCGCTACCGACAGTTCAGAATCTGGCTAGCAACAAGGAACGGAAGCTGAGGAACGTAAATCGTACGATCGTAAATCGTA
>JAMBLL010000293.1 GCA_023336765.1 Actinomycetes bacterium
GGTGCTGGCTGCTGGACGACCTCAGCATGGAACATGTAACGGATCGAGTCTGCCTTGGTCGTGTGGACGAGATCCTCGAAATACTCGAAGCCTTCGCGCTGGTACTCGACCAGCGGATCCCGCTGGCCCATGGCACGCAGACCGATACCGGACCTGAGATAGTCCATCTCCGCGAGATGCTCCCGCCACTTGTTATCGATGATGGAAAGCACGACGCGTCGCTCAAGAGCTCGCATGATCACAGGGGTGAGTTCCTTCTCACGTTTGGCGTACGCAAGAGCGGCTTCGTCTGAAAGAACCTCGATCATCTCGTGGACAGTGACATCGCGAGCGTCTTCAAAGGAGTCATCTGTGATCGTTGTTGGATAGATCTCGTGCACCTGGGCGATCACATCCGCAACGCTCCAATCACCGTCGGAGCTGGCCACGTCCTCCACGATGTCCTCGATGACCTCGTCTCGCCACTCGGCGAGCAACGTCTCTGTGTCGTCACCCTGGAGGATCTGGTTCCGCCATTGGTACACGATCTTGCGTTGAGTGTTCATCACCTCGTCGTACTTGAGGACGTTCTTGCGGATCTCGAAGTTCTGATCCTCGACCTGTGTCTGAGCACGCTCGATGGACTTGCTCACCATCTTCGCTTCGATGGGAACATCGGGTGGTATCCGTAGACGCGACATGATCGATGCAACTCGATCATTGGCGAACCGGCGCATGAGATCGTCCTCGAGGGAGAGATAGAACCGGCTCTCCCCTGGATCGCCCTGGCGACCGGAACGCCCACGAAGCTGGTTGTCGATACGTCTGGACTCATGACGCTCGGTTCCAAGAACGTACAGACCCCCCGCATCGAGCACCTTGGCCCTGTCCATCTCAGTCTGTTCCGCGAAGCCTGCAAGCGCCTCCTCGTACTGGGATGCGTACTCGGAGTCATCCGAGGTGAGGTCGCTTCTGGCCATGACACCCTTGGCCATCTCCTCGGGATTACCCCCAAGAGCGATGTCGACGCCACGGCCCGCCATGTTCGTTGCCACGGTTATCGCACCAGGCATGCCCGCCTGGGCGATGATGTGTGCCTCGCGCTCGTGCTGCTTTGCATTGAGGACCTCGAACTTGATGCCACGGCGCTTCAGCGTTGCTGCCAGCCGCTCGGACTTGTCAATGGACACCGTACCGACCAGCACAGGCTGACCACGTTCATGCCTCTCGATGATGTCCTCGGCAACGGCGGCGAACTTGTTGTCCTCATCGACGTAGACGAGATCGGCCTGGTCCAGTCTTGCGATCGGCTCGTTCGTTGGGACAACGACGACCTCGAGGCCGTAGATCTCGACGAACTCCCCTTCCTCGGTGACCGCCGTCCCCGTCATTCCGGCAAGCTTGTCGTACATGCGGAAGTAGTTCTGGAGCGTGATCGTCGCGAGGGTCTGGTTCTCCTCTTTGATCGCGACGCCTTCCTTGGCCTCGATCGCCTGGTGAAGCCCCTCGGAGTACCTCCGCCCCTCGAGCACGCGACCGGTGAACTCGTCCACGATCATCACCTGGCCTTCACGCACGAGGTAATCCACATCTTTCAGATACAGAGTTTTCGCCTTGAGAGCGACATCGAGGTGGTGGATGAAGTCGACGTTGGAGTGGTCGTAGAGGTTCTGGACACCGAGCATCTCCTCGACCCTGGAGACACCATCTTCTGTCGTGTAGACCTGACGCTTCTTCTCGTCGACCTCGTAGTGGTCGTTGAGACGGAGACGGTCCGCGATCCGTGCGAAGTCCGTGTACCACTTCCCCGTTTCACCGACACGACCCGAGATGATCAACGGTGTTCGTGCCTCATCAACGAGGATGGAGTCAACCTCGTCGACGATCGCATAGGTATGGCCACGCTGGACCATGTGCTCCGGGTTCATCGTCATGTTGTCTCGTAGGTAGTCGAACCCGAATTCGTTGTTGGTACCGTAGGTGATGTCTGCTGTGTATGCCGGCCTGCGTTCCTCGGGCGTCATCCATGCCTGGATCAACCCAACGTCGAGTCCAAGGAACTCATGGATGCTTCCCATCCATGCAGCATCGCGGCTTGCGAGGTAATCGTTGACCGTCACGAGGTGGACCCCGTCTCCCCCAAGAGAGTTGAGGTACGCAGGCATGGTCGATACGAGCGTCTTACCTTCGCCCGTCTTCTGCTCAGCGATCATCCCGCGATGCAGTGTGGCAGCACCGAGGACCTGGACGTCGTACGGTTCTTGTCCCAGGACCCGCCATGCGGCCTCGCGTACCGTTGCGAAGGCGTCCGCCTCGATGTCGTCGAGCGTTTCGCCATCCGCGAGGCGACCTCGGAGCCAATCGGTGCGAGCTGCGAGTTCAGCGTCCGAGAGGCCCTTCATCTCGGGCCGTAACGCGTTCACGCGCTCGACGACGCCCTGTAATTCCTTGAGCCTTTTGCCCTCGCCAGCGCGGAGCATCTTGTTGAAAATCGACATGGTCCTTCAAGCATACGGGGCAACCCGGTATTCCCGAACAGTCCCGACATGAGAATCTTGTGATCCCCGCGGCGTCAGGCTGGTTCGATGAGTCCGACGTTGCCATCCTTGCGGTTGTACACCACACAGTGCTCGTTCGAGTCGCCGTCGAGGAAGAAGAAGAAGTCATGACCAAGCATCTCCATCTGAAGGACCGCTTCTTCTGCTGTCATCGGCTTCATGGAGAACCGCTTCGTGCGCACGATCGTTGCGAAGTGGTGTTCGTCGGCGGGTTCATCGGCGGGTTCATCAACAGGAGGAATGGATCTATCGGTGGCCACACGGTTGCGTTGGATCAATCGTTCCTTGAGTCGCCTCAGTTGGCGCTCGTACTTGTCCGTGGCCGTGTCAAGTGCTGACTTGGCATTGGGAGCCTCTGCTTCGATCCTCACGATGTGCCCGGCAGCGTTCGACGTGATCTCAACCCGGTACCGTTCATCGGCGAGACGCGGGTTCTGCTTCTCCGTGAACTCGACGTCTACGGTGCCGATGTTGTCGAAGATCCTCGTTGCATGGGAGATCTGATCGAGAGCGATCTCCTTGAGCTTCTCAGATACCTGCATGTTCCTACCGTGGATGCGAACGGTCACCCGTGCTCCTCTCCGTCGGGACGTCCTGACAGGCGCGACGAAACCGCGACCTCAGGATGGACTGGTCGGGAGTGTGCGTGCGCGGCTGGTGCTCGAACAGTATTCGCTCGAGGTTTGACCGTCACGCCACCTCCCTGGCTCGAAGCCGTAGCGGCTCCTGTACCCATCATACCCGCAACCGTGGCGACGAGCGACGAATGTTTGGCCGGTTCGATCGCTCGAGCGGCCGAAGCGATGGTCGAGCCCGTTGTGAACACATCGTCAACGAGCACCGCCCCGTCCGGAACGACTGATGAAGCCTGGAACCGAATCGGTGTGCGCCCCTCGCGAGAAGCTCCCGCTCGCTGACTCCACCACACCGGCGGCCGGAGCACATCAAGGACGGGCAGTTCCACGATATCGGCGACAGCCCTTGCAAGGAACCCGGCCTGATCGATCCCGAAACTGACCCTTCGCACAAGCGACCGCCTCACAGGCACGAGCGATGTGGCCCCAACAGGAACCCTCTGTGCCATGGCCTGGGCAAGGAATCGGCCGGCAGCCAGGGACCTGCGGTACTTCAGATTGTGTACGAGACGCACAGCCGTGCCCGTGTGGACAAACGGAACACCAACGGTTACGTCCGAAATCACACGGTTATGGGTGACAACAAGACCCCGCTCACACACCGGACACAACGGCCACCCCGGTTTCGCACAAGCAATACAGAGCATGAAACGAACGTATCAGAGAGGGAGGACAGAAAGGTAGATCGTAAATCGTAAATCGTAAATCGTCAGAACGAGAAGGCCGAGGAGTTGTCTCCCTTGGCGCGTTGAGCGTTCGACGAGACAGACGAATCTGTGCGCGGGAGGCCAGTCAGCGCGCCAGCAACAGCCTCTGGATTCTGAGTCGATTTACGATCGTACGATCTACGAAATCATCAGGTTCCGTGTTGCCAGCCTGCGAGGTACTTCTCTTGTTCGGGTGTCAGCA
>JAMBLL010000294.1 GCA_023336765.1 Actinomycetes bacterium
CCAGGAAACCCGTGTGAGCGTCCAGGGCTGATTCACTGTTCGGCACTATCCACGCACTCTTCTGACGATTTACGATCTACGATTTACGCTGTACGATCTTCGTCTCCGCTAAACCGCTGCTTCTGCCGCTGCTCGCCGTTTCCCTCCCAGCGTCTTGACCGTAAGGACGACGAAGAACGCGATGATCGGTACGACCGCCATTGTTGCCGATCCCGAGGTTCCGAGGTGGTAGCTGATGACTAGGCCGATGACAACGGACGCTATTCCGATCGCTGCCGCTGTGAGCATCATCGTTGGGACCCTGCGCACCAAGAGCGCCGCCGTTGCAGGCGGTCCGATGAGGAGTCCGAATACGAGAAGGGTTCCGACAGTCTGGAACGAAGCGATGATGGCGATCGTGAGCAGTGCGAGCATGACGGCGTGTGTCGCCTTTGGACGAAGACCGAATAGTTCGGCCTTCTCCTCGTTGAATGACATGACGAGAAAGGGTCGATAGAGCAGGACTGTTGCCGCCACGGCGAGCGCTGCAATGACCGCCATCATGGCGATGTCCCCACCGGTGATGCTCAGGACGTCGCCGAACAACAGCGCAAGGAGCTCTTCGGCCTCTACTCCCTGTGCGGTTGCGAAGATGATACCAAAGGCCAGCATTCCCACGAAGAGGAGACCGATGCCTGTGTCCTCGGAGAACGCGGTCTGACGGTGTACGAAGTTGATGCCTGCGATCATCGCGATAGCGGCGATCGCTGCCCCAATGACAGGACTGAATCCAAAGAACATGGCGAGGGCGACACCGGGGATGATGCCGTGGGCGAGAGCGTCACCGAGAAAGGTCATACCCCGGATGACAACCCAGGTGCCGATGACAGCGAACGAGATCGCAGCGAGAACGCCGGAAACGAGCGCCCGTTGAAGCTCGGGTTCGGAAAGTGGATCAATAAGCCAGTCCATAATCCGTAATGGTACCGCTGTGAGTCGTGATGCTAAGTCACGAGTGGAGCCATACTGCCGGAATGCGTTCCTGGTTCATCGGTGCAGTGGTCTTTGTCTCTGCGGCTGCCGTTCTCGTTCTCGAGATCATCGCCGGCCGGATTCTTGCGCCCTACGTTGGCGTAAGCCTGCAGACGTTCACAGGCATTATCGGGACAGTTCTTGCGGCGATCGCCCTTGGTGCGTGGGCTGGGGGCAGACTCGCGGACAGCAACGATCCGACCAAGCTCCTTGGCCCCGTGCTCATAGGCGGTGGTCTGCTCGCCGTGATCTCGCCTGCACTGGTAACGGTGGTGGGTGCAGGCGCTTCCGGCGAAGACCCGGGGACGATCGTGATCCTTGCGTTCGTCGGATTCTTCGCGCCGGCAGCAGTCCTATCCATGGTTACACCTATTGCAGGGAAGCTACTGATCAACTCCCTCGATTCCGCGGGCTCGGTTGTTGGGAACCTCTCTGCGATTGGCACCAGCGGGGCGCTGTTCGGAACGTTCGTGACAGGGTTCATCCTTATCGCGTCTGTCCCATCACGACCCATCACCTGGGTTGTCGGTGCGGTGCTGATCCTGTTTGGTGCGTTCGCAGCATTCGAGAAGTCGAGGCACCTGATCATCCCCGGGATCGTGGCGGCGATCGGTGTGTTCATCGTGTCTGGCGCCATCGCGGCACCCTGTGATTACGAAACTGCGTATTCGTGTGTTCGCATCGCGACGGACCCTGAGCGTGAGACCGCGCGTGTGCTGGTGCTTGACACCTTTGTCAACAGCTATGTGGACCTTGATGATCCTGGGTATCTCTCGCTCCGCTATGCCCTTGTGACGGATGCGGTGGTCCAGACTGTCGCCCCAGTTGGGCCGCTCGATATCGCATTCGTCGGTGGTGGTGGTTACACGCTGCCTCGGATGTACCAGGCAACGCGTGGCGGGACGTCCACGGTGCTTGAGTTGGATCCCACCCTCGAGGATATTTCTGTTGACCACCTTGGCCTCGAGCCTGGGCCATGGCTCACGACAAGGGTTGGTGACGCGAGGCTGACCATCCGTGATCTTGATGATGGGTCCTTCGACATCGTTGTCGGCGATGCCTTCTCCGGTCGTTCTGTTCCCTGGCATCTCACGACGGTCGAGTTCCTCACCGATGTGCGTGACAAACTCAACGATTCAGGCTTCTACGTGATGAACACGATCGATCACCCGCCGACACGATTCGCTCGTGGAGAGCTTGCCACGATCACAGAGGTGTTCCCGCATGTCGCTGTTGTCGCACCGCAGGCGTATCTCGACCTTGAGCGTGGCGGAAATTTCATCCTTGTTGGATCGCTCCAACCCATCGATGCCGACTCCATCGAGGCGCTTGTACCCGACGGTGAGATCGTCCTGGTCGGCAATGCTGCCCGTGCGTGGTTCGGTGACGCAAAGCCCCTCACCGACGACTTTGCCCCGGTGGACCAGCTGATCAGCCGTCCGTAGCGCGCACTTCTTGCGTCAGATGCGCCAACATGTTGGCGCATCTGACGCAAGAAGCAGATAATCGGAGCGAATTGGTGGCTTTAGGCCAC
>JAMBLL010000295.1 GCA_023336765.1 Actinomycetes bacterium
CCTCGCTCCTCGCAGGGCTCGTCGCTTGTCCCCCTTGAAAGGGGGACGCTGGCTGACGGCTGACGGCTGACGGCTGATGGCTGATGGCTGTAGGCTTTCTTCCATGTTCGACTCTCTATCAGCGCGCCTTGGGGGCGTCTTCGACAAGCTCCGGAGCAAGGGGCGACTCACAGAAGACGACGTCAATGCAGCGCTGCGTGAGGTGCGGATAGCCCTGCTTGAGGCCGATGTGAACCTGAAGGTCGTCAAGGCCTTCATCGCACGTGTCAAGGAACGGGCTGTCGACACCGAGGTGACGAAGAGTCTCACCCCGGGCCAACAGGTCATCAAGATCGTGCACGAAGAACTCATCGTGACGCTTGGCGAGGAGGCAGTTCCCCTTGTTCGCCCAGATTCACCCCCGCTGGTCATTCTGATGGTCGGTCTCCAGGGGTCAGGTAAAACGACAACTGCGGCCAAGCTCGCAAAGCACCTCAAGGGTAAGGGCAAGCGGCCGATGCTCGTTGCCGCGGACCTCCAGCGTCCGGCGGCGATCGACCAACTCGAGATGCTCGGCAAGCAGATCGGTGTACCGGTCTATGTGGAGCGCAAGAGCAAGGCACCCAAGGTCGTCAAGGCCGCGATGAAGGCCGCTCGAGACGAGAGCGCCAATGTCGTTATCGTCGATACCGCTGGCCGTCTTCAGATCGATACTGACCTGATGAAGGAGCTCGCGGCTGTCAAGAAGGTTGCGAAGCCCGACGAGACTCTGTTGGTCGTGGACGCGATGACGGGCCAGGAAGCTGTCAACGTAGCTGAAGGTTTCGGCGAATACACCGACATCACGGGGTTGATCCTCACGAAGATCGACGGCGATGCACGTGGTGGAGCAGCGATATCAGCACGAGAGGTCACCGGCGTACCGATCAAGTTCGTTGGTACAGGTGAGACGATCAACGATCTTGATGCGTTCTATCCCGACCGCATGGCGTCAAGGATTCTCGGTATGGGCGATGTCATGTCGCTCATCGAGATGGCAGAGGAGAACTACGACCAGGAAGAGGCCGAGCAGGCAGCCAGGAAGATGCTCGACTCGACATTCGACCTTGAGGACTTCCTTGAGCAGTTCCAGCAACTCAAGAAGATGGGACCGTTGCAACAGCTCATTGGTATGCTCCCGGGTGCAGGTTCTGCCCTGCGCGATGTCCAGGTGGATGAGAAGCAACTCGACCGCGTGGAAGCGATTATCAGGTCAATGACCCCAGGGGAGCGCCGAAACCCGAAGATGATCAACGGCAGTCGCAAACGTCGCATAGCTGCGGGGTCAGGTACGAAGCCGCAGGACGTAAACGGCGTCCTCAAACAGTTCTCACAAGCACAGAAGATGATGAAAGCCATGTCTTCCGGGAAGAGCCCAATACCGGGGCTCAATATGCCCGGGATGCCTGCGCAATACAAGAAGAGGTGACCAGATGGCAGTCAAGATCCGCCTGACGCGGCTTGGCAAGAAGAAGCAGCCGACGTACCGTGTTGTCGTGATCGATTCACGCAAGCAGCGCGACGGCAAATACATTGAGCAGCTTGGGTTCTACGACCCAAGGCAGGATCCTTCCGTCGTTGAGATCGACAACGAGAGAGCTCTGTACTGGCTCCGTACTGGTGCCCAGCCAACCGAGCGTGCACAGAAGCTTCTCGAGATCTCCGGTGCCTGGACCCAGTTCCGGGTATCTCGAGGTGACATCCACACCATCGGTGCCGACGATGCACAAGATGCACCAGCACCCAAGGCCGTCGTCGTAGACGAGGTCGAAGAAGCCGTCGAGACCGAAGAGGTCGTCGAGGCTCCCGCCGAGGCAGCACCAAAAGCGGCCGTTGAGGCTGAAGAAGCCACGCAAGAGGTTGTAGACGTCGAAGACGCCACCGAAGACGCCACAGAAGAGGTCGTCGAGGCCAAGGTCGAGGTCGAAGAAACAGAAACCACCGACAGTTCGGAAGAAGCATGAGCCAGGGCGAGATCGTTGAAAAGGTCGTTACGTACGTTGTATCCGAGATCGTTGACGATGCAGACTCCATCGAGGTGAATGTTGTTGCGGATGGTTCGGATGCCGTTGTTGCAGAGGTCCGTACCGCAAAGAGCGACATGGGTCGTGTGATCGGCAAGCGCGGAAGGGTTGCGCGTGCCATCCGCAACGTGTCCGGCGCTGCAGGTGATGAGGAAGGCCTCGCGGTAGAGGTTGACTTCCTCGACTGACACGTTTCACCTGATACGTTTCGACTGAAGAGACACTAAGTACGTGACCAAACAAGGTCAATCCGTCATCCCCGTAGGGTACGTGCGCAGAGCGCACGGAATCCGCGGGGATGTCGTCATTCGGAGACTCCTCGAGGATGCAGAGCAACGGCTCGTTCCCGGATCTGTGTTCGACACGGACGAGGATCCGCACCGGACGTTGACGATCGAGTCCGTGGTCGCGTCTGGAACAGATTTTCGCGTCCATTTCGTGGGTATTGACGATCGAAACACTTCCGAGACGCTCAAGGGTGTGCAACTGGTCATCGACGCCGCTGATAGGCGTAATCTTGGCGCCGGCGAGTGGTGGCCGGAGGACCTGGTGGGATGTTTAGCCGTTGACGTGTCTGGAGCGACCGTGGGAGAAGTGGTCGAGGTGATCTTCGCAGGTGTCCAGGACCGCCTTGTGGTGATGCGTCCCGATGGCGCTCGAGCAGAAGTCCCATTTGTGGATGCACTCGTACCTTCAGTTGATATGGAGGAACGGATCGTCACGCTCGATCTTCCCGAGGGATTGTTTCTCTGATCAGCTAGATCGAGGCCAGAGGGGGATTCCGGCCGGGAGTACTTTCCCGCGAACCGAAAACTCCAGAGCCACCGCGGTCATCGATTACGTTCAGGGAGGTGCGCGGTTTGGAATGGTCGTGTAGGTGTGCCCGAACGGTGTCCTCCATTGATGTCGGCCATCTGGCAGACGTTCGTACGCCCATCCTTGAGCGTGCTTGAGGCAGTGATCATGTCTACACAGCGGTGCGAGATTGCAATCGCACGTGTCGCCGCCATCCTGGACCGCTTTCGTGTGATCGATGTCACAGATCGTCGAGGGCATCCGGCATCCGGGGAACACACAGGTTCGGTTCCGCGTCTGGGTTCGCCGCCGTTGGGATTCCGTCGGTCGGCGTGAGGTCGTCCCGATGTGAACTGGCTCTCCGAACTCGTTCACTGTTGAGATCCGCCATTGCGCATCGCGGCTCTTGTCCGCGATTTTCCTGGCGACGTCCGCAATGACCGGACCATATCCCCCAAGGGAGCCTGGCTGGTCGGCAAGGCCTGCGAGAGTGTCGAGGTCCACCACGAGGTCGATGACACCCGTGTTCGGCGACTCGTCGTTGGTGCGCGACCTGGTCCCTCGAAGGAGATCGAGGCAGATGTCGGCGCGTATCTGGTCCATCGTGCGGGTTTCGCCCTCGCTGCCGTGGAGGTCAATGGCGTCACGGTTGACTTTTCCCATGATCGCCGCCACCTCATCTGGCGGGAGGTCATACCCCATGAGGTTGACGGTTCCCGATTCGGTGGGCTGGACAACGATACGCCGGTCGGCGTGTGCCGTGTCGTAGCGGTCCTTAGCCTCGTCAGGATCGACCTCAATGCACAACTTCCTGATGCGTGCACCGAGTTGCCCTGTTGTCAGGTTGGGTGCATCGTCAGCGATCTCGTCGAGGACAGCCTGAGCGGTGGTGTCGGACAGATGAACGGTCGAACGTTCGATCGTCCTGGCACGGCGAAGGTCGATGGTGCCCGTAGCAAGCATGTCGAAGAGGCGAGGCAAGCGATGCTCGAGAGCGAGAGCGAAGGCAAGTTCATTGTCGGCTCCAGAGCGAGTCAGCCTGAGGGCGAGGCGAATCTCGCTGCTGCTCGCCATACCAGCCTCCATATAGGTACAGCCGTCGTCGGATGCATACGACCTGTGTACAGCAGCGATGTCCCTGAAGCGTTGAGCGCTGTAGTGCGACCTCATGCGGTCGTTCGCTCGCAGCACGACAACCTGATCGTGTGGTGAAACTCTCGCCACGTCGATCGACGAGAGGAAGGCGCCAAGGACCGGGCCAGGGGGCATGGTGTCGAGATTCTGGGGAACTCCGTCGTAGAGTGTCGGATCCTCCCATGTGGCCTGACCGTCGCCGGGCAATTCCTGAGAGAATGGGGCCTCATGGTCTGCTGTACGGTTGGTTGTCGTCGTCATGCTCACAACGTATCAAACCCCTATGACAAGAACTCATGGAGCATCTGATTCGACAGGAAGCCTGCGTGTACGCGACTGTCGTATCGTCGGGTCCGTCGGTGGGTCCACCAGACTAGGGTTTGTACGAGCCGACTCGGGGAGTGCAAATGGCGTCAGACTTCGTGCTGTATGGAAGCACAGGATATGTTGGGCGCGCAGCCGCAGCCCTCGCCGTCGAGCAGGGACTGAGACCCCTATTGGTCGGCCGCAACGGTGAGGCCGTATCCCAGCAAGCAACAGAGCTTGGACTTGAGTACCGAACCGTTGCGCTTGACGAACCTGATGCCCTCGACGCGATACTCGAGGATGCTCCGGTTGTCCTGAACCTCGCAGGCCCCTATCTGTACACCCACCGACCGATCGTCGAGGCATGTTTGCGCAGCGGAACGCACTACCTGGACATCACCGGCGAACCCCCGGTAATCGAGTCCATCATCGGCCTGGATGCTGAGGCGATGGAGCAGGGAGTCATGCTGCTTCCGTCGGTGGGCTTTGATGTTGTGCCCACGGATTGTCTTGCCGCCCATCTCAAACGACGTTTGCCGGCAGCGACGAAGCTCTCACTTGTGTTCACGAGTGATGGGCCAGCAGGACTCCCACCTGGAACCCTCAACACGATGATCGAACTGATCCCATACGGCAGCAGCAAACGTCACAGAGTGGACGGTGAGGTCGTGGACGTCGTAGGTGCTCGCCCCACTCGGACCGTGGACTGTGGGGACGGCCCTGTTGAGGCGACGCTGTTGACGTGGGGCGACATCTTCCTTGCCCATCGGAGCACAGGGATCCCCAACATCGACGTCTACGCCGTTCTTGACGCCGAGGTGATTCGCCAGATGGATGTGTCGGACAGAATGCGAGTCCTGTTCAGATCGAAGTTCATGCGAAACGTGGCGAAGCGGACGATGAAGGGAGGATCAACGCAAGACGAGAGAGCGCACACAAGTTCCACTGTCTGGGGCGAGGTCACCGACGATGAGGGTAATCGTGCGGTGTCGTGCCTTCACGGGCCCGAACCAGGCCTGGTGTGGACGTCTCGTGCAGCGCTCGGGGCGGTTGTGAAGGTGCTCTCAGGGGATGTGTCACCGGGATTCCAGACACCTTCGCTTGCGTACGGTCCCGACTTTGCGCTCGAGGCCGAAGGTGTGACTCGGGTTGATGTGGCGTAGCAGGAGGATGGAGGTTGCGGCATCGCGCTGGTCGCGTACAATGGGGTCATGACAACTGAGATGCCAAGCAGCGATGAGTTGATTCGGCGCGCGAAGGAGACCCTGTCACTCGACAGGGACGACTTCTTGCCCAAGATCGACCAAGACATTGCCGACATGCGTGTGTCGATGGGCGGCGTCCAGTTTCGGGGAGACGCGTCGCTGGATGAAACGACGCCAACCGCCTCGTCCGTTCGGACACCACCCACCGGAGATGTCTACCGACAGACGAGGGTCAGGAGAGTCGATTCGTCGACTCAGGATCATCTGGCTACGGCACCCAGAGACGTACGAACCGTCTCGGTCCCCGTTCCACCGTCCGTCTTTTCCGGCGGAGGCTCGGAGAATCCTGGTCGGTGGATGAGGATCCTTGGCACCATCATTCTCGCAGGTGTTGCCGTGTTCTGGGTCTTCCTACTTATCGGCACTGTGGACAATCCGGATGATCTCGGCGAAGTTATCGGCGGAGGTGTTGGGTTGACATTGGTGCCGTTCCTCTTCGGAACGATCCTGCGCCGCGCCGGGCGACGCAGAGGCGTGGTCGCGTAGGCGAAGACAGAACACAGAACACAGAACACAGAACACAGAA
>JAMBLL010000296.1 GCA_023336765.1 Actinomycetes bacterium
AACGTGTTCAAGAAGACCGAGTACCTTGCCCCGGGAAAGACGATCCGTGTGTTCGTCGATTCGGCAGCGTCCTATTTCTCCCGACGCCAGCCGAACTTCGTCCATGTCGGTCTTTCGTGGAAGCAGGGGACAGAATTGGTGACGTCCAAGATCTCGCATGATATTCGTATCTATCGGGACCTGCCCTATGTCACTGGCCACGGACCAGAGGCGCGGCGCGGGCCGAGCGCCACAACGAGAATCAGCTAACTACGGAGGGAACACCATGCCGAATCGACGAGAATTTGATCACATCGGTAACTACAACTTCAAGGTCGAGATCGAAGGTGTGACCGTTGCGGCGTTCCAGGAGGTTGGAGGACTCGAAGTCACAACCGAGGTGGTGGAGTTCCAGGACGGAGACGACATAGTCACGCGGAAGCGCCCTGGGAGAACCAGCTACTCGAACATTGTTCTGAAACGGGGCTACATAGCCAGTGACGAACTCTGGGAGTGGATGAGTAACACCATCGACGGCACTGTCGAGCGGAAGTCTGGATCCGTGATCCTTGCCGACGACACGGGGTCCGAGATCATCCGGTACAACTTCTTCGAGGCGTGGCCGTGCAAGTGGAAGGGATTCTCTCTTGACGGTAAGGGCACCGACGTTGCGATCGAAGAACTCGAATTGGCGATCGAGAGGTTCGAGCGGGGCTAGCGCACTCGTCCCAGCGATTTCGTCGTCTCTCGAATAATGGTCTACTGTCGGCCATGGATCACCGGACAGATTCGCTGCAATGAGGAGGCGTTCCATGCCACCACTTCCCGATCTCACTCTCAAGGTCAGCGGTCGGAGCGCCGCATCGCAAATCCTGGGGGCTGTTGCAGAAGTCGAAGTCATCGCACGTCGGGGCTGCCCGGCTCGCTTCACCATGCGACTGGAGTTCGCATCAGAAGGTGACCTCTTCGCATCCGTAGATGGCATTGTCGGCAAGATGCTCGCGCCAGGCACTCAGATCGAGATCATGCGAAGGACCCGAAGGACGCAGACGTCGGTCCTGATCGGCATTGTCGACACAGTGGGAATCGACCTTGATTTGGATCGAACCACACGTCCCCCAACGATCGTGGTTGAAGGACATGACAGGGCTCATCTCCTGACAAGACAAGAGAAGACCCGTGTCTTCACGGCCATGTCGGCAACCGACGTGGCCGAACACGTCGCAAGTGATCACGGGTTGAAGAGCGACACCGATGCTTCAGACCGCTTTGCCCACATGTTCCAATCTGGTGAGACAGACTGGGATCTTCTGGTCCGCCTTGCCGCGCGTATCGGCTTCGACGTATATGTGACGGGCGACACGCTCCATTTCCAGGCGACAGGTAGGAGAGGCGAATCAAGGATGACGTGGCGTCGTGGATTGGTTCGGTTCATGCCGCTGGTCACTCCTTCACGCCAATCTGCCCATGTCACCGTGCGCGGCTGGGATCAGGTCCATAAGGAGGAAATTGTAGGGGAGGGTTCTACTGGTGACCCGAACCCGGTGGGCCGCTCAATACAGGTCAGCGACGGTCGCCTGGGAACGACGCAAGAGGCGATCGATCTTGCCCAGGCCATGGCGGACGAGATCGAGAGAAGCGCCACTACCGGTACGGGTCTACTCCGTCCGGGCAGACCCAACGTAATGCCCGGAGTATTGGCGACGATTGGTGGACTGGGCACTGGATTCGATGGTGAGTACTACGTTGGTGCTACTGCCCACAGGTTCACCGTCGAGGGGTACACGACCTCGTTTGAAGTAGGGGTTCCGATGCCCACGCGGTCATCTCCCGACCATCGGAACGTGCCGGTAGGTATCCAACGGGGTACGGCAATCGGGATCGTCACGGACACCCAGGACCCCGATGGCCTCGCTCGGGTTCGAGTGAAGTTCCCCTGGCTCGGAGATGACAGCACCTCCTCCTGGGCCCGGGTTGCGACTCCGATGGCCGGTCGTGACAGAGGTGTGTTCTTCATCCCCGAGGTGGATGATGAGGTACTGGTTGCGTTCGAGTTTGGCGATATCGGTGCGCCGTACGTTGTCGGTTCGCTCTGGAATCATGTCGACGTTCCCCCCGAGACCGGATCTGGTGGGGAGAACGACGTGCGACTCATCCGGTCGCGAAGCGGTCATGAACTGCGATTCGACGATACACCCGGTAGTGAATCCGTAGAGATCACCACGACCACCGGGCAAACGATCCGGCTCGATGATGGCAACGATCGAATCGAGATCGTGAGCGGAAGCGGTGATCGGACCATTCTGGTTGATGCTGGGTCCGGGCACATCGAGTTGAGAGCGGACAGAAGCATCACTATCGAGAGTGTGGGCGACCTTGCCCTCAAGGCCGGCGGCGATCTCACTCTCGAGGCTGGCGCCGACCTGGTCGCGACCGCAGCCAGCAGCGCATCGATCGAAGGAGTCGCCCGTGCTGAGCTCACGTCTTCAGCCCAGGTCAAGGTCAAGGGTGCGATAGTCACCATCAACTGAGGAGGCAGATGATGCCAGCGGCAGCGAGAGTGGGAGACATGCATACGTGCCCACAGATCACCGGATTCATCCCTCACGTGGGTGGCCCCGTCGGCCCCCCTGGTGTATCGACCGTCCTCATCGGTGGGCTGCCAGCCGCCACGGTGGGGACGCAGGCCTTGTGCACTGGTCCCTCTGACTCGATCGTCGCCGGATCGGCGACCGTTCTAATCGGTGGAGCGCCCGCAGCGCGTCAGGGTGATCCCACCGCCCATGGTGGCCTGATCGTTGCGGGCGAGGCGACCGTGATTATCGGAGGCTGACGCCTCGAGAGAGCCGTCAGCATGGCCGTCCCTTTCGATGTCGCCTCTCAGGCTCCGGCGTCCCCCTTTCAAGGGGGACTGCAGAGGAGCGTTAGCGACGATGCAGGGGGATAACGCGAAGCCAACTGATCTAGTGCCACAGAGCGGATCCCCCTCGCTCGAAGACTCGCTTGTCCCCCTTGAAAG
>JAMBLL010000297.1 GCA_023336765.1 Actinomycetes bacterium
ATGGTCGGTGGCCGCCCCACAGGCAGCCGCCGTGAGGATGATCACCATCCCCGGTAGGAGAACTCTCCAGCTCATCTGTTCCCTCTCCCTTCTTCTCGAGAAACGAAGCGGAGATCCTGAGATGTCATCAATTGTCTCATCGACGACATATCTGGTCCTCGTGGAGCACATCGAGCGTTTCGACCGTATGACAACAACTACTGCCCCTGCCAATTCCGTGCGCTCTGTTTTGGGATGGACAACCGCGATCGCCGTCGTGTGGATCGTCGCGTCTGCTCTCAGACCTGAGACAACGCTCCACCTCGGACCCATACTCCTCCCGCTCATGCCGGCGTATCTGCTTCGTAACGACGACAACGCGTATCTCGGCGTCCTCGGTGGCACGGCGATCGGTATTGGCGTTCTCGTGATCCTTCAGGCGAGCGGTAACCTCGATGGACCCGCACTCGAACCGTTCACAAGCGTCCTTGTTGAGAGCTTCGTGCTCCTGGCTGGTGCAGCGGCTGCGGGGTTCGGCATTGTGTGGCTCACTGAGAGATCCCGCTGAATCCTCCCTCTACGCTGACGATGCAGCGGCCAACTCCTGGCTGTTGAGTACCGAAATCCTCCGATAGCCCGTGTTGATCGATCCGGCGTCCTTTAAACGGCTCAGCGCCTCGTTCACCGACTGTCTGCTTGCCCCCAGGAGTTCAGCGATCGTCGCCTGGGATAGCCTGACCTCACCGAAACGGTCCTGTTCGACGAGAAGCAGGTCAGCGACCTGTTCAAGAACCGTCCTGTTCATCAACCTGATGAGGCTCCGCTGGGTCGCCTCGAGCTGTCCGAGGCCTGTTACGAGCCAGCGCATCGCTATCACCGGGCGGCTGAGCAGGAGCGGGAACAAGGCCTCTCGCTCAAGCCGTAATGCCCGAACCGCCGTAACCGCCTTGGCAGATGAAAGGTACGGTTCACTCTGGAACATCGCGATATCTCCGACAACTGCCCCTGGTCCGAGACGTCCCACGACTGACCTGCCGTTCATGCTCATCCGATAGAGTTCGACTTCACCCTCCTGGATCACGAAGGCAGCCTCGGAATCATCCCCCTCTTTGAAGAGATGTGTTCCTTTGTACTTGTCGATAACGATCCCCGCCTGGGACAGGGCGATCGCGTCTTCGCGGGTAAGCGGGAGGTAATCCGTTCTGCCGAATGTTCTGGCGAGCCATGCCGCGTGCTGATCATCAAGTCGTTCCATACACCTATCAACGCGTCACGCTCCGGTTCCGTTCCCGACATTTGTCATGTACCTGACATTCAGCTGAGCAGACGCCTGTTTCCCGGTGTTGTCCCTCCATGGAGATCAACGCAGTATTCGAAGGTGGTGGGGTCAGAGGCATCGCTCTCGCAGGAGCAGCAGCAGGCGCCCTTGATGCTGGGTACACCTTTCACAAGACCGTCGGAACATCAGCGGGCGCACTCGTCGCTGCATTGCTCGCTGCTGGCTACAACGCGAAGGAACTCGAGGAACAGGTGGCAGGAATGGACTGGCCCGGGCTCCTCGATCCGGTGCCTGTCACCAGGATCCCCATCGTTGGAGACCATCTCGCTCTCGTGTTGTACCGCGGCGTCAACCGCACGAAAAGAATCGAAGCTGTGTGGAGGAAGTTGCTCGTAAGAAAGGGAATCCGCACGTTCGGTGACCTCCCAGACGGTGCGCTTGAAGTGGTCGCGACTGACCTGACACACGGGGCGGGTGTTGCATTCCCACACTGTCTGCCGGGGTACGGCATCGACCCGAACACGTTCTCTGTTGCCCGATCGCTCGTCATGTCTGCGGCGGTGCCCTTCCTCTTTACACCGGTGACCCTCTTCGACACGCTCGAACAAGAACATGTTCTCTTCTCCGATGGCGCGATGGCCGCGAACTATCCCATAGGTGTCGTGTCACACGATCGGCCGGTCTTCGGTTTCCGTCTGGTTCCCGATGGAGACCCCCACGTCCATCAGCACATCTCGGGTCCGTATTCGCTGGCCAGGGCGGTAATCGTGTCAGGCATCCGGGCCAGGTACTCCCTTCCGCGCACCATCGAGGGTGCTGACCTCGTTATCGATGTCCCCGTTCGCAGCGACCTCGACTTTACTTTGCCATCCCATGAAGCACACGAGGTGTTCACACGGGCCCGCGTATCGGCCAAGCGTCAGTTCGAGCTACAA
>JAMBLL010000298.1 GCA_023336765.1 Actinomycetes bacterium
GTGCCCTCATAGGTCTTTGTAGCGAGCTGCTCCTGAGCCGCCATCATCTGTTGTTGCATCTGCTGGGCCTGCTCCATGAGCTGACGCATATCTTTTGGCATACGAGACATGGAGGAAGCGTAGCCGATAACCGTAAACCGATGACCGTAGACCGACAAGAACGTCAGCTTGCGCCGCCACGTCGCTGAGAAATCGGTTGACGAGACAAACGAATCCGTACGGTTATCGGTTATCGGTTATCGGTCATCGGAGTTCCTGTCCGAATACCAAGTACTCTCCTCCCCAATGAACTACCAGGCTCTCTACCGAAAATACAGGCCACAGCGTTTCGATGAGGTCGTTGGGCAGGACCACGTCACGGAAACGCTTGCCCGCGAGGTGATCGAAGGCAAGGTCGCCCATGCCTATCTCTTTTCAGGACCGCGCGGGACGGGGAAGACAACCTCGGCGCGGTTACTCGCAAAGTCCCTGAACTGTCCTGACCGGGCACCTGATGGCGAGCCGTGCAACGTGTGCCCGTCATGCGTCGGGATCACGAACGGGACGTCCCTCGACGTGATCGAACTCGATGCGGCATCGCACAACAAGGTAGAAGATGTCAGGGAGATGCGGGTGAACGTAAGCACGGTTGCAGCTGCCCCGGGTGCACGTCGGGTCTACATCCTCGACGAGGCGCACATGCTGTCACGGGCCGCAAGCAACGCTCTCCTCAAGACGCTCGAAGAACCGCCCGAGCACGTTGTCTTCATCCTCGCAACGACAGAACCGTACAAACTTCTCGACACGATACGTTCCAGAACACAACGGTTCGACTTCCAGCCTGTCTCGACCGAGATACTCATCGACTACCTCGCAAAGATCTCAGACAGCGAAGGCTTCAGCTACGACCATGCAGCACTCGGGGCAGTGACTTCCCACGCAGGAGGATCGGTCCGCGACGCAATGAGCCTGCTCGAGCAGGTCGCCGCCCTGGGCAGTGGGGTTGTCACGAGTGCTGGCGTCTCGAAGGCGCTCGGAATCGCGGATGCCGACAGCTATGGACGACTCATGGACTCGATTCACGGAGCTGACGCGGCAGGTGCCCTATCCCTCATCGCCGAGATAGCGTCACAAGGTGCCGACCTCCGCCGGTTCGTGTCCGATGCTGTCGGCTTTCTGCGCGGCGTATTCCTCGCGCAGTACACCGGCAACATCGAGGAGGTTGCAAACGAGTCACGAGAGACGATCGAACACTGGAAGCGGTATGCATCGGTCATGACCCGCGCCGAAGTGTTGCGGGCGATCGACACGCTCTCGGATGCGCTCGTACAACTGCGATCGGGACGAGAAGAGCGGCTTGTCGTAGAGGTGGCGGTCATGAAACTGGCGAGACCTGAAATCGTCGAAGACCTTGAGGCTCTCACTGTCCGCCTCGACCGCGTCGAACGTGAACTGAGGGAGATCAAGCGTGGTACTCCTCCCGTTGCATCCTCGCCCCGATCTGAAGACTCCGGCGAACCCGACCGGCCGTTCGTGACAACAGCCCCCAGCCCACAGAGACACGAGACCGAACCCAGAGAATCAGGAGCCGAAGAATCGAAAGCTGAGGAACAAGAATCTAAGGAACCTGAGGCTGAGGAACCTGAGGCCGAACACAAGGATCGAGCGGTTTCACTGACATTCGGCGACTTCGAAAAGGCGTGGCCTGCGATCATGGCGACGATCCGCCAAGATGTTGGACCACGACGTCACGCACTCTTGAGGGAGGCACGCCCGGTGGCCGTCGACAACGGCATCGTGCAATTCGAGGTTGCCGCGCACATGCACTTCCATCTTGAGCAACTCAAGGCGGATACGGGTATCGAGCAGGCCATCGTGACAGCTGGAATGGACCACCTTGGCCGACCGATACGCGTTGCGTTTCGCTCCGCGGACAGCACCGAGGAACATCGGACGGAACAGGTCGAGCGGGCACCCGACAAGGACACCCTGGTCGCTGCCGAAGACGACAGCGCACCCGACCCGGCTGCGGTGGTCCTCGACATCCTCGGTGGCGAGATCGTAGCCGACAGCAACGAGACCGCTGAATGACGCTCCGTCTCGGAATCGACCTCGATGGCGTTGTTGCGGACTTCAACACGGGATGGATGACCCGGTACAACGCTGAACAAGGAACCCACCTCACACCCGATCAGGTCACGGACTGGGGTGCGATGATCCCCCTGACACATTTCTCGTCGATGACCGACTTCTGGCGCTGGGCGCGCAACGACGACGGCCCCGGGCTCTTCAGGCACCTTCCCATGCTCCCCGGCGCTCACAGCACGCTCAAACGACTGTCCAAACACCATCAGATCGTGATCATCACAACCAAACCTCGCTGGGCGAACGCCGAGACGTTCTCATGGATCGGGGACAACGCGATCCCGACGCGTGAGGTTCACATCATCGGGCGAAAGTGGCTCATCGACTGCGACATCTACCTCGATGACGGACCGCACAACCTCGAGGCCCTCGTTACCCATCGACCCGACAGCGTCGTCTGTCGATTCGTCCAACCATGGAACTACCCGATCCCCGGAGTTGTCGATATCGACAGTTGGGAGACATTCGAATACCTCGTCGACCGACACCTTTGAGACTGGGTCAGGAATCACCGAGGAGGTAGAATAGCTTCGGGTTGGGGAACCACACAGGTTTCCCCTCAGAGGGAGAAGACAAATGCGAAGGCGAAATCTCGTCTTGATGTTGGTGGCATTCACGCTGGTTCTCGCTGCGTGTGCGTCAACAGGATCAGATGATTCAACAACGACAACCGCAGCACAAGCCGCGGCAACCACCCAGGCACCGGACACCGGTGGCGACACCGCCACAACGACGGCAGCACCGGCAGCCACAACAACAACGGCTCCAGATCCGACGGCTGACTGGCCTGAGGAGATTCTCTTCGGGTTCATCCCATCGGAGAAGCAGGAGAAACTCGCTGACACGGTCCAGCCATATATGGACTACCTCACAGAGGAACTCGGCATCACCTTTGAGGACGTCATCACAGCCGACTACAACGGTCTTGTTGTCGCCATGGGTGCTGGCAACGCCGACCTCGGGGCATTCGGCCCGTTCGGCTACATTCAGGCTCAGGAACAGTATCCGGGAATCACTGTGCTGATCCAGTCGATCCGATTCGGATCCGACCTTTACCACGGCCAGTGGTTCACGAACGATGCATCTATCTGTGAGGACGAGCCGGTCGTCGGTGCGTACGAATGGGTCGATGGTGTTCCAACGATCTTGGATCCGACGGATGTCTCAGCTCTTCAGGTGGGCTGGGCATACAACGACGGAGTGCTTGGACCAGAGACACTCGACGACGGCACTGAAGTAACACAGGGACTCGTCTGCACCGCACCGCTTGAAGCTGTGGTTGGCAAGTCCATTGCGTTCACGAGTGCCACTTCGACTTCTGGCGGCGTGTTCCCTCAGCTCCAACTCTTCAATCTCGGTATCGATATCGAAGAAGACCTGGAGTACTCGTATCTGACATCGCATGATGCCACCGTCGCTGCGGTCTACAACGGCGACTTCGACATCGGCCTCAGCTTCGACGATGCCCGTCGCACGCTCCGCAAGGAGAAGACGGATGTCGGTGAGAAGGTCATCGTCTTCAACATCACAGATGACATCCCCAACGATGTCGTCGCCGTACGTGAAGGGTTGCCAGAGTCCCTCCAATTGGCGATTTTCGAGGCAACGAAGGCGTATCTCGACACTGAGGAGGGCGAAGCCGTCTTCGACGAGATCTACGGCTGGACCGACATACGGCTCGCACGCGACGAGGACTTCGACGTCGTCAGAGAAGCAGCCGTGAAACTCGGCGTAGCAGAAGAATAGGAACGACGGACGGGGGCCGGTGTCCGCACCGGCTCCCGTTCATCCATCCGACTCATGGGCATCATTGATTTCACAGATACTTCTGTCACATACCCGGGAGGGCTCGTCGCTCTCAAGGACGTCACCCTGAGCATCGAGAAGGGCGAGTTCGTCGTGATCGTTGGACTCTCTGGCGCAGGAAAATCTACGATGCTCAGAGCAGTCAACGGCCTCGTTCCGGTGTCAGGATCTGTGGTGGTCGATGGAAGGGAAGTAGTCGGAGCCTCGCGATCCGAGCTGAGGGCGATCCGAGCTGATGTCGGGATGATCTTCCAGACCTTCAATCTCGTTAACCGGTCTCTTGTCATCAACAATGCCCTGATGGGACGACTCTCACAAGTGCCGAGATGGCGTAGTTTCCTGGGCCTGTGGCCGTCTCAGGACAAGGAGATCGCGCTTCAGTCCCTTGAGCGTGTCGACATCGTTGAGAAGGCGTATGTGCGCGCTTCGGACCTTTCTGGTGGTCAGCAACAGCGGGTCGGAATCGCTCGGGCACTGGCCCAGGAGCCCAACATCATCCTTGCGGACGAACCGGTGGCCTCGCTCGACCCTGTGACTTCGCATCTTGTCATGCGCGATCTCCAACGTATCAACGAGGAACTCGGCATCACGACGTTGATCAACCTGCACTTCCTCGATCTGGCCAGACAATACGGGAAACGCCTCATCGGACTCAACGACGGTCGAGTTGTCTTCGATGGCGACATCGCAGACGTTAACGACGACGTATTCCGCGGCATCTACGGTCGCGCCATAACGCCGGACGACCTCGTCGACAAGACGTGACACTCCTCGCCCCAGAGACCCAGACCCGGCCGGTCGAGCCACCCCGAGCAGCCACGTACCTGCTCCCCCTCTTCGTAGGTATCGCTGCCACTGGACTCATCGGGTTCTCGGGGCCGATCGGTCCGATTTGGGGTACTCTCGTCGGACTCGTCACGTTCGGCGTGTTCGCTTGGGCTGGCGTAACGAGGCACTGGATCGACGCGATCATCCTCGTTGTTGGTGGGATATTGGGACTCTCCTTCTTCAATGGCGTGATCGCTGCCCGAACTGGTCCCATCGACTTCAAGCTCGCCCTCCTCGCGGCCGTCGGCTGGGCCGTGTACGGAGCCGCCACCGGGTTCGTGGTCTACCGCCATCGGCTCGAGTACCGACCGAGCATCATCGGCCTCCAGGCTCTTTCGTGGGGCGGCGGTGCAACCATTGCCCTCTTTACGGCAACCGCAATGGGTGTCCTCGCTCCACTGAACGCGCGGCAGATCAGTGCCGGAGAGATCCAGGAGCTGACTATCGGACTGTTCGTGGTCACAAGCCTCGCAGCTGCGGCAATCGGTCTTGGCGCCAATCTGTCGTTCGCCACCAAACTCATCTCGCTGTTCGCCGGCGGCGTCGTTCTGGTTCTCACGGTGATGGCATACAACGAGATCCAGTTCTCGACTGCGGCGATCGCGACACAACTCGGCCGTATCGGTGAGATAGCTGACGATTTCTGGCCACCGGTTTGGAAGTGGCCCAAAAGCCTCGGTCAACCTGACACATTCAACATCGTTCGACCGTTTATCGAAACGTTCCAGATCGCCATTGTCGGGGCGACCATCGGGAATATCCTCGCACTTCCTCTTGCGTTCTACGCGTCACGAATGACAGCACCGTCGAACGTTGCCTATCGCATCGCAAAGGGAATTCTCAACGTGGTTCGTACGATCCCCGACCTCGTGTGGGGCATCTTCTTCGCCACAGCGGTTGGGTTCGGCAATCCCTTCGCCGGAGCGCTGGCGATGATCATGTTCTCGATGTCGATCATGGCCAAGCTTCTCTCCGAAACGGTCGACGCAATCGACATCGGCCCGCTCGAAGCTGGCCGAGCTTCGGGCGCATCACACTCCGAGGTCATCCAGTACGCAGCGTTTCCACAGGTACGACCAAACTACGTTGCGTATGCCCTCTACATCTTCGAGTTGAACATACGCGCCTCCGTCGTGATCGGTTTCGTTGGCGCTGGGGGTATCGGTCGCCTTCTCAATGAACGCCGAAACTTCTTCCAGTGGGATCAGGTCATGGCAATAGTCATCGTGATATTCGTTTCTGTCCTCCTGATCGAGTGGCTCTCGATCTGGGCGAGAAGGAAGCTCGTATGACCGTCCCCGACCTCTCACCTGAAGAACAGATGGCGCAATTGCGACCAAAGGAACCGATCGGTCCGCGTGTCACTCGATGGATCGTGACGATCGTGGTCATCGTGCCGTTCATCTGGGCGGTGATCGGACTCGAGATCTCCCCGGAAAAACTCTGGCGAGCACCGGCTGAGATCTGGGTGCTTCTCACAGGGATGTTCCCACCCGACTTCGAGGACAGCGGTCGCATCATGGCCAAACTCCTGGAATCGATCTACATTGCGTGGATCGGAACGATGATGGGCGCCGTTTTCTCATTCCCACTCAGTTTCATGGCTGCAACCAATGTGGCGCCACGTTGGATGGCGATTCCCACGAGGGCGGCACTGAGTGCCATACGAGCGTTCCCTGAGTTGATCCTCGCCATCATCCTCATCGTCCCCTTCGGCCTGGGTCCATTCACCGGTGCCCTGGCGATCGGTCTTCACTCCATCGGCACACTCGGCAAGTTATCGTCAGAGGTCATCGAGGGTGTCGACGAAGGGCCAATCGAGGCCATCAGCTCGGCAGGGGGAACACTCATGGAACAGATGCGGTTCGGCATCGTCCCCCAAGCCATGCCGACAATCGTCTCGTACTGGTTGTACAGGTTCGAGATCAACATCCGCGCCTCGGCCGTACTCGGCCTCGTTGGTGCAGGCGGCATCGGTGCAGAGATTGTCGGCAGGTTGTCCTTCCGTGCTGACTGGCCAAAGGCGGGAGCAGCATTGCTCGCCACCATTGCGGTTGTCCTGATCGTCGATGCGGTCTCATCTTCGATACGGCGAAGGATCATCACTGGCCAGCCATCAACCAGCATGCTGTCCAAGGGCATGATCGCCATAACAGGCGCCAGCAGGCCCCCAAGCACCGAACTCGAGACCTGATGAGAGCCTTCCGGCTCCGCACCCGCGAAGTAGCTGAGGAGAACGAGGCTGACTCTCTGGCGCCGGGAGCGACCCTGTCCATCGCATCTGTCGGCAGGGCGATCTCCGAGAAGCCTGACGCATGGCAGACGGCCTTCGAACAGGACAAGGATCGCATCCTGGTATCCAAGGCGTTCCGACGCCTCAAGCACAAGACCCAGGTGTTCATGAACCCCGAGGGCGACCACTTCGTTACCCGGATGACGCACACACTCCAGGTCACCCAGATCGGTGATTCGATCGCTCGAGCCCTGTCGCTCAACGCCGATCTTTCTGAGGCCGTGTGTCTTGGCCACGATGTTGGCCACTCACCGTTCGGTCACACGGGCGAGGATGTCCTCTCCGAGTTCATTGAGGGCGGTTGGCGACATTCGGAACAATCGGTCAGGATCTTCGAAGCCCTCGAACCGCTCAACCTCACCTGGGAGGTACTCGACGGTATCCGTGCCCACTCCTGGCGGGTGGAAGTTCCGGCGTCAACTCACGAGGGGAACATCGTACGGTTCTCCGATCGAATCGCCTATCTCGCCCACGATGCTCTTGACGCCATCCGAGCCGGTGTCCTTGACGAGTCCCAGTTCCCTCCCGAAGTGCTCGCGACGTTCGGCGAACCCGGGAAGGAATGGGTCACCGTGATGGTCCAATCAGTGATCGATGAGTCCTACCGCCAGAACGAGATCACTATGGAATCGCACACCCTCGAAGCGATGCACACGCTCAGGGACTTCATGTTCGAACGTGTCTATTTGCGGGCCGCTGCAGAGAACCAACGTCGGCGTGCGAAACAGATCGTGCGCGAACTCGTCGAGTACTTCCTGGAACACGCTGACGAGATTCCACTGACCTACGTGCAGGATCAGGCAGACGACTTGACACGGGTGATCGACTACGTCGCAGGAATGACCGACCGCTACGCGATATCGACCCACGACGAGCTATTCAGGCCGAAGCTGTTCGAGTAAGGAACGATCACCGATCACCGTCGACCGATGACCGAAAGACCAAGAAGCGACAACCGATCACCGTCGACCGATGACCGAGAAGTGATAACCGATAACCGATCACCGTCGACCGATGACCGATAATCCGTTAGGTAGAACTGTTGTTGTCCGGTTGAGATAGACGCTGGATCAGCCGACCCATCATTGCTCGTGACCTGTCGACATCATTGAGCAAGGACTTGAGGGTTTCGTCGCTGGTTACGAATCCGCAGTTCGTAGCCACGATGAGTTGTGTCTCCAATTCCGCCGCCGAACCGCGTGCTATGTAGAGGAACCGTCTGAAGTCCTTGGCTGAACCACGCGCTGATCCCTCCGCTATATTGGAAGGAATTGAGACGGCGCACCGTCTCATCTGTTGCTGTAAGCCATATCGTTCTGCCTTTGGAAATGACCCGGTAATGCCATAAACGCTATCGCTGATGGCCAACCCAAGATGCCATACCTCCAGTTGCCGAAAATCGTGCATCACTCATGAATACCACGAAAGCTGATGGGTTGGAACCCTTTCGACCTCCTTTCGGTTATCGGTTATCGGTCATCGGTCATCGGTCATACCGATTCCTGCCACAGTGCCCCATCAACCGTCCAACTTGGCTCCGCTCCCCACGTCTCCTCGTAGACGACCTCGTGGACAGGGCCCCGCTTGGCCACACCCCATCGGCCAAGGGGATAGCCACACGGGATCGCGGCGGCGTTCCTCCATCCCTTTTCAATCGGGACACCGAGGAGTTCGGCAACCTCTTCATGTTTGAACAACCCGAGGATCGTTGTGAGCGTCGTTCCAACGCCGAAGCTGCGAGCCGAGAGCATGAGACTCCATACGGCCGGGTAGATCGAGGCACCGCTCGGGTCGTTGCGATGATAGGGCAACACTACAAGAGGGACCTTGTCGAAGTTATCAGCGAGCCACTGGGACGAGGACAGAACCCGCTTCGCATCTTCATCTCCGCTCGCTATGGCTGCTTCCTTCTTTCCCTTGTAGAAGGTTGCGTTGAGCTCCTCCCACCCCTGGGCATAGAGTTCACCAAGTGCCGAGACCATGGCACGGTCTGTGACGGTCAACCATCGCCAGTTTTGGGCGTTGCCACCAGAGGGGGACCGCACGGCGGCGTCAAGCATCGCTTGAATGACATCGCTGGGGATTGGTTTCGATGATACGCGCCGCATCGCACGCGTCGTATACAGGGCTTCGTTGAGATCCATCTGCACAATCTACACCCTAAGAGGCCAGGCTCGCCACCACAGCGAACACCAACAGGTTGAATGCTGTCCACGAGATGCACACGACGCCATACCGCAGTGTCCAGGTGGCCCACCGGGCTGTTCCCCTGGCGAGACCGCTCCCGAGAAGGAACCAGATAGGGAAGCTGGTCGCGACGCCGAACACCAGGATCGCGAACCTCGTCACATCGATGAACGAGAACGACATCACCCACGCCGTGGGGGCTGCAACGAGGAACATGACAGATGCAGCCAGCGCTGCTGCGAACTCTCCCATGTCTCCGCCCTGCCTGAAACCCACGGACAACGCCGCACCCACCAGAATGGTCGGGTACACGAGACCGAAGAGCCCCCCAACAATGGGGGACACCGTATTGCGTCGCGGAGCGAAGGTCACATCTTTGGTCACGAGATAAAAGCGTACATGCTCACGGTTGGCATGTGCCTAGCATTGTCACAGGAGGTCACATGCCAGAGAGGCTCGACACGAACGCAATGAAGATCATCGAGATCATGGGTGTGTCCCCAAACAGCTTTGAGGACGCGCTTGCACACGCAGTTGCGAAAGCAGCCGAGAGCATCAACGGCATCACGAGTGTTGAAGTCATACGCCAGACGGCATCGATTCGCGATGCGAAGATCGCCCGATATGAGGTCACCGTCAAGCTGTCATTTGTCGTGAGATAGAGCGGAAGTACCTGGTACTCGGTACTTGATACGTCTCGTGACTATGCGCTATTTATGGTGCACGATTACCCTCTGAGTTCGTATGAGAACCCCCTTTCACCTCCGAGTCCTCGTCCCCGTGCTCGTCCTTGGCCTATTGGCTTTGGTCCCTGTCACTGCATCGGCTCAGACGGAAACCGATGTCGAGAACGCCAAGACAGCCGAAGATGATGCGTTCGCCGCACTGATCGCAGTTGACCAGAAACTCGAAGATGAGCTCTATGAACTCGAGGACATCGACGGTCAGATCTACAACCTCGAATGGCGCATATCGAAACTCGAAACGGCGCTCTCTGAATACGCTGGCAACGTGGACTCACTCGAGGACCGAGCCAAACTGATCGTCTACGAGGCGTACACATCCGGTGGCCGCAACATGGTCACGACCGCCTTCAGCGCGAACGACATCCAGGATCTGATCACCAGCCAGGCATTGTTCGACGCGGCCACTACACGTGACCTTGCCCAACTCGACCAACTCGCGGCTGTCGGACGCCAAATGGACCGACTGAACGAGGACCTCGGAGTCAAGGAAGCTGAGGTCCAGGAGTTGCGTTCCGAGCAGCAGACCCTCATCTCCCATCTCGAAGAAGACCGTGCGGCAGCGGACAAGCTCCACGAGGATGCGAAGACGAAGTATGCCGATACGTACAAGAAATACAAAGAAGAGCAGGCGAGAATCGCTGCAGAGAAAGCCGCCGCAGCCGCGAGGGCTGCAGCCGCGGCGGCCGCTAAGGCAGCCGCGGCGGCATCACGATCCTCGAGTAGTTCCTCTGGCGGTTCGTCAGGAGGGGCCGCGGGTGTTCCAGCAGCAACTGTCGGTGTGAACTGCCCACTACCCAATGGTTCATCATTCATCGACACATGGGGTTATGCACGCTCACAGGGCAGAACTCACAAGGGCACAGACATGATCGCCTCCCGTGGGTCGATCATCGTTGCGATGCGGGCCGGGACTGTTCGCATGAACTGGCACTCGCTCGGTGGCCGCCAGGTGTACGTGAACGGCACAGACGGCATCACCTACTACTACGCCCATCTTTCGGGTTACCCGAGCGGGTTATCGAACGGGCAACGAGTATCACAGGGGCAGGTCATCGGTTACGTGGGGAGCACAGGAAACGCTACGACGAACGTGCTCCACCTCGGAATGATCGTGGGCGGACGATACGTGAACCCGTACCCAACGGTGCGCCGGGCCTGCTAGTTCTCCTCGCCATCACCCTCTTCGAGAACCTCGACGTCTACGTCCTCAACAACGAAGTCGTCGATCTTCCCGTCGCCCGTCGTGTCGAGACCGTAGAGTCGCACACCGCTTGTTTCGACATCCGTCAACTTTCCACCGTCGTCAGGGCTGATGCCAGACGCCGTGAGGACCTCGGTTCGGGTGATGTCGAAATCTCCATCACCATCGATGTCGTAGGCGATCGTCTTGATCTCGGTGACCTCGACGCTGTCTGAGACTCCGTCACCTGTGAAATCCATGGTTGTCTCAGAGGTCTCGATGGTGGTGATGACATCAAGGACACCATCTCCATCAACGTCGAGCGCAGTCTCAGAGATCGTGACGGTCTCGACAAGGTCCGCAACACCGTCTCCGTCGATGTCTAACTCACGCACTTCGGTATGGACCGAGCGATAGCCATCCGGGTCGCCATCACCCGTCAGGTCGAGTTCCTTCATCGTTGACTCGATCACTCGACCACCATCAGGCTCGATGGTCGCTGGCTCATTGGTTGGTGTTGTGTCGTCTTCGGTCATCATGAATCCTTAGTAGCGATGGAACCATCGTAGGCCAAAGCCGGAAGACACAC
>JAMBLL010000299.1 GCA_023336765.1 Actinomycetes bacterium
ACAGCGACGACAACAGCGGATCCCACGACAATGACGACAGCGACGACAACAGCGGATCCCACGACAATGACGATGATGACGACCATGACGGGAACTAGAACTACAACGTCGTAGCGGGCCGCCACCGCTTCAGTTCAGCCCTGAACCGCATGCCGGGTTCAGGGCTGAACTGATTCATGGAGCTGGTATCGGCTGAACCGAGCGATCGGCAGGCCATCAGCCCTCACCTATGCGAACCAGCCCTGCTACCCGGGAGGAACTACTCTCCGCCGTCCTCGGGGTGTTCGATCGCCTCCAACTGTGTCCGCAGCACCGCCACTGCGCGGTCAAGATCCTCGCGTTCGACCTCAACGGAGACTGAGTATTTGCCGAGGATGCCGGGGTCTGTCACGACGGTCGCAGGGATCCCTGCCTCGGTCAACACCTCCCATGCTTCCTCTGCCAATTTTCGGTTGGCGAACAGTCCTACCGTGGCAAAGGGTCCCAAGATATCCATCATCCGTCTGCCCCTCCCGTGAAGTTCCACGATGCAAGCCGCATCGACGGTGAGTGAACCAGCAGCGGTCCGAACTCCGAGTCAGCGAACCGGGCGTCGTCGGCAATACCTAGGACGTTTCCGGGGCCAAGAGCGTTGACGAACGATTGTGTGAACCGCATGTTGGTCACCGCACCGGTGATCCTGCCGTTCTCGATCATGAACGTCCCGTTTCTCGTCAGCCCGGTGACAACCAGCGACTTGGGATCGAGGACCCTGCAATAATTAAACGTCGACACGTAGATGCCACGCTCCACACTCGAGATCAGGTCCTCCACGGAGGAGTTGCCTCCACCGATGAACATGTTGACCGCAAACGGGCCGAACACGTCGCCGCCAGGAATGGCATGCCCAGTGGATTCGATGCCGGCCTTCCTAGCTGTGCGCCGGCTATGGAGCAGCGACTTGGTGACACCATCCACAACAAGATCCGTGCGCCTCTTCGGCGTCCCCTCCACGTCGAATGACACATAGAGCGCTCTCGGATCGGTTGCGTCATCCCAGATACTCACCGACTCATCGAATTGTTGCGAGCCGAGTTCAACGAACGACATCCCCTCTTGGGCGGTCTTGGCATTGAATCCATAAGCGTTCAGGAAGATCCCGATGGTTGCAATGCATTCCGGGGAAAGAACAACTTCGTACTCCCCCGGTTTCGTATCGAACGGGATTGCACTGTCTTGAGCACGCTGTGCTGCGAGCCCTCCGACGGTTGCAGCATCAAGCGTCCCGATTCTCGGACCGGCTGCATGCCCTGAACCTGCCGAAGTTGTCAACTGTTGGATACCGTCGATAACAGCGGTCGTGAACCTTGCGTTCGCACTCACGCCGTTCGTGTTGCCAAACGCATGCCCACGAGCCTCTGTCTGACAGAACCCGGCGGCCTGCATCCCCTCACCGGCATCGACGAACGCCTTCACCGCCAATGCACGGTCAACAGGCTCTGCATCAGCCGTGGCCTCGTCCCAGTGGTCAACCGACGTGTACTCAGCGAGATCGGCGATGCCTGGCCAGTCGTCATCAACGGGCTGCTGGGCCGCGGTCTCGATCACTGCGTCCACGAAGGCAGCGAGGCCGTCGGGTGTTGTGTCAGTTGTTGTCGAACTCGACACACGGCCATCGACGGCGACCTTGAGGCTTACCTCAGCCGCGTCCTCAGACACGTTTTGATGAATGAAGGAGTTGGCGAAGCGGGTGAGTGAGGATGTTCCGATATCTGCGTACACCTCGGCGTCGGCTCGACCTGCGACCAGGACGAGCACCGCCTCGACGAGTTCCTCTTGCCGGGTCATCCCTTCACCCCCACTCGTACGTCCGCGAATCGGGCAGGTGAGGCACTATGACCTGTGTGTGCAACCTGCACGGGTTGCCCCTTCCCACAGTTCGGCACACCCCAATGCACGTGTTCATCGACACCGGCCAGGCGGTCGAGGCTTCCCCAGAACTGGGGGGTGATCCCCGTGTATGTCGGGTTCTTGAGCATCTTTCCGACCTTCCCGTCCTTGACCTCCCAGCCGATCTCGCAACCGAACTGGAAGTTCAGACGCTTGTCATCGATCGACCACGAGCGGTTCGTCTCCAGGTACACGCCATCATCGGTGTCCGCGATGATGTCAGCGAGCGAGCCTGTGCCTGGTTTCAGCCCCACGTTCGTCATCCTCACCATTGGAAGCCTGTTGTATCCGTCTGCCCTGACCATTCCCCCTGGCGGCAGGCCGGCCATCGATGCCGAATCCCTCCCGGAGAGAACACCTACCCAGATGCCATCCTTGACGATGTCGACGGCACCAGCGGGTGTCCCCTCATCGTCGTATCCAAAGGATCCGAGCGCGCCGGGTAGGGTCGCATCGGCTGTGATGTTCATCAGCTCGGAGCCGTATCGGTGGACGCCGAGTTTGTCAAGCTCCAGGTGGCTCGTCCCTGCGAATGCAGCCTCCCAGCCGAGAATCCGATCAAGTTCTATAGCGTGGCCAACAGACTCGTGGATCTGAAGAGCGAGTTGGGACCCTTCGAGGATCAGATTGGTCTCTCGTTCCTCCATCTCGTCCGCGGTGAGGAGTGCCACGGCTTCCTCCGCCACACGCTGTGCGTGACCTTCGAAATCCCACCCGCGGACGACCTCGTAACCGCCGGTTTCGTACTGGCCAAAGGACTGGGGATAGGAGCGGCGCTGCGTCTCGGACTCCCCTATCGCGGTCGCGTCGTACCCGCCGCCACTCTCAACGATGTGCTGGTGTATTCGATGCCCCTGGGATGAAACGAACCACTTGTCGGTATCCCAGAAGGTGAGGTTGCCTGTGGCGATCTTGACACCCTTGACGCCCTGCATTGTCTTGGTTACCGCCACAAGCAGGTCGACCTTCTCCGACAGGGACACCGTGAACGGGTCCTCACTATGTGGCGTTTCCCAGAACGTCTGATCGACGATCACGTCAGCGAATTCCACGGGCGGCCCTGGCACGAGTGCTGATGCCTTTGCGATCGCTGCGGCGCGTTCGCCCGCTGCCCGCACGGCTTGGCCTGACAGGTCAGCCGTAGCCGCGAAACCCCATGACGAGCCGATCAACGCCCGCACGCCGACCCCTGCACGTTCGGAACGGTCGAGTTGGGTGAGATTCTGGTTCTGCACGTTGATCGTCTCAGAGCGCGATACCACAACACGGGCATCGGCATAGGCGGCACCCGCATCGAGTGCGCCCTGGACAGCAAGTTCAGGGTGTTCGAACATGGACTCTCAGTTCATAGGAGAATGTTGACGGTTCATAGTTCAGAATAGTCGCCGCCACCGGCAGCGGAGAGCGAGATAACGGATTCAACACGGCCGGGCACGCTCAGTCACCAGCGGGATCGAACGTGAGAACCAGGGCATCGGCTGTCTCAGTAACCACGGTTCCCTCAAGTTCAATCACGATCGACGTCAGCGGACCGCCGTCCGCAATAACTCTCCCGTCACCGTAGAGCCCGTAGCTCCCTCCGAACCCGTACAAGGGCCGGCTCACGATGACCGAGTCTGGTCCGGCAAGCGAGGAGTCGTAGCCGGGGACAAGCCGGATTGGATGGGACACTCCATCAGGGTTCCCGGTACCAACCAGCGTGACGACGACGTCGAGGGTGGCCACCATGCCATCGGGCGACGTCCACTCGACTGTTCCCCAACCGTCGCCCACGACCAACTCCCCGGAAATCGCAATGTCAGGCTCGAACCCGAGACCGAAGGCGATGGGTTCACCAAGGGCGTCGGGTCCGACCTCCATCGTCGTGCTCTCAGAGACCACTGAGGCAGTCGGATACGCTGCAACGATCGGTTCGGACGCAGCATCCGATACCGGGAACACGATCGTCGTCGTGCCTACGGCGCTCTCCGAGGTGAACTGGATGTCCATCACGGTCGACTCTCCGTCCGACTGCATCTCCCAGTACGCCACATCCGGAGGTGGGGAGTCAGCGGGTTCGGTCGTTCCTCTGACTGCAGACGAGACGACAACAGTTGACGATCCGCCGTCGGATGTCATCGATTCAACCTTGAGGCCAACGTCGCCATCGTTGGTCATGAGCGTGTATCCGTTTGGTACATCCAAAGACGGCACTGGTGCCAGGATGAGCGCATCCGCCTCCGGGTCATCAACGGGACCGTTGACGAGAGCGAAAATGACGAGGGATCCAACCACCAGGGCCCCAGCAATCGCGGAGATGACTGGTGGCTTCCACGGAATCTCGCCATCAGCGCGCTCTTCGACCGTGTCATTCATCGATGGATCCAATGTTCACGATGAACTCACCCTCGATGACCACCCACGTTGTTCCGAACACGATGAGGTCGAACTCAGCCGCCTCGACGTCGTTACTGCGCGTCAACGTCACTGTGTCCCCTGAGACGCTGGATTCGGACCAACCCGGCCCATCGCCAACGATCTGAACTTCCCTGACCATGCCGTCGTCCGCCACGATCTGGACGTCAATCGTCGTGGCATCACCGTTGTCCGACTCGCCGATGAGCACAACGTCGATACCTGACCCAACCTGAACCTCCGGGGCCGCCCCAGAGATCGACACCGGTGTCTCGAACGAGCCAGGAACGAACGCCTCAACTACTCGTACAGCATCAACCTGATCGATGGAGCCCCCGACCATCAACGGGAAGACTGCCATCGGCTCGGTCGCGTTCTCCTGGATACCCTCGAACTCGCCACCAAGGGCCTCCACCAGCCAACGCTTCGGATAGAGAGGTTGATCATCCTGTGAACTCTCGGTGCCGAGGGTCGGAGCGATCGATGTCATCTCATAGGAGATCGAGAAGCCATCATCTCCGAAAGTTGCGGCCTCGGGTACAAGGGCTACAGACGAGATCAGCGTCTCCGTTGGATCTGTGTGGTAGCCATCATCGCGAGCGATGTTCTGTGCTGGCAAGGATGTTGCATCGTCAAGTGCTCGCACCTCACGGATCACACGAACACCGACTCCGCCCGCGGCAAGCGCGCCAAGGAGGAACCCGACGATCGTAAGTGTGATGAGCCGAACAGACACCGTTTCTCCCTACAGGGCCGGAACCGGGAGGGTAGGGCGTAGCCAGCTATCAGCCATCAGCCATCAGCTTTCAGCCACCAGCAGAAGCTCTCAGATCGCCTGCACCTCTACATCTTGTCTGTATTCTGTGCTCTGTGTTCTGTGTTCTGTGTATCGTCTCCCGAATGCACAACTTGATCGGAACATGGCGGCTCATCGACTGGACCGTCACCATGCGCAACGGACGCGTCACCCATCCCTTCGGCGGCAAGGCGCGGGGTCTCATCACCTATACAGACGAGGGGCGCATGGTCGCGACGCTCATGAAGTCAGACCGCGCTGTCATGGGAACACGTTCTTTCAACGAGGCGACGGCACTCGACAGGGCGAGTGCCGCGGCCGGATTCAACTCGTACGCAGGAACCTATGAGATCATCGGCGACCATGTACACCACCACGTCGAGCTCAGTCTCTTCCCCGATTGGGTGGGGGCCACTCAGGTGCGCCATATCGAATGGAACCACAACGAGGACGGCACGACCGATCTCACGCTTCTGGATCTTGGCATCGGATCGGACCGACCGACTGTGATGCGGCTGAGGTGGCACAGAGTCACCGAGGAACGGACATGACTCCCAGGACCCTTGAGGACTGGACCCTGGCAGCCCAATCGGTCACGCCACGCACGAACATCCTGATCAATGGGGAGTGGCGGGAGGCGCTCACAGGTGAACGTTTCGACACTGTGAATCCTGCGACCGGTGAAACGATCACGACTGTCGCGTCAGGACAGGCAGACGACATCAATGACGCCGTCGTATCCGCACGTGCGGCATTTGAGGACGGCCGATGGTCAGGGCTTGCACCGCGTGACCGGGGACAGGCGCTCATCAGGCTTGCTCAACTGATCGACACGCACGGGGAAGAACTCCAACTCCTCGAGACACTCGACGTTGGCAAGCCTGTGCGCTACTCACGGCGTGTCGACGTTGCCCAGGCAGTTTCGACCTACGAGTGGTACGGCGAAGCAGCGGACAAGCTCTACGACGAGATCGCACCGACCGCTCCGAACGCCCTGGGCCTCATCAGGCGTGAACCGGTCGGCGTTGTTGGTGCCGTGACACCGTGGAACTTCCCGTTGATGATCAACTCGTGGAAGCTCGCTCCAGCACTGATGGCTGGCAACTCCGTCGTCCTCAAGCCTGCAGAACAAGCACCGCTCAGCGCACTACGCGTCGCCGAACTCGCCCTCGAGGCCGGTATACCCCCCGGTGTCCTCAACGTCGTACCAGGGTACGGCGAGACCGCAGGACGATCCCTCGGACTCCACCCCCATGTCGACGCCGTGACGTTCACAGGATCCACCGAAGTAGGGAAGCTGTTTCTCGAGTACTCGGCGCGGTCGAACATGAAGCGAGTCTCTGCCGAAACCGGTGGCAAAACCCCGAACATCATCTTCGCAGACGCACCAGACCTCGACTTCGCGATCGGTGCCGTGGGCTTCTCGATCTTCTGGAACACGGGTGAGATGTGCATCGCAGGATCCCGACTTCTCGTGCAACGAGATGTGTATGACAGGGTCACAGAAGGTGTCGCGGCGCTCACTGGATCGTGGCAGCCAGGGAACCCGCTCGATCCGGCCACCAAAGCCGGACCGATTGTTGACGCCACCCAACTCGACAGGGTCACCCGTTACATCGAAAGCGGTATCGACCAGGGCGCACGTCTAATCGCTGGAGGCAACACGACGTTGACCGACACCGGGGGCTACTTCGTCGAACCGACAGTGTTCGCTGATGTCGACAATGCCATGGAGATCGCCCAAGATGAGATCTTCGGCCCCGTGTTGTCCATCATTCCCTTCGACGACGACGCTGACGCTCTCAGAATCGCAAACGACACCAGATATGGGCTATCTGCAGCGATCTGGACTTCGAACCTCGCACGGGCGCACACCATGTCTGCTGCGCTCAAGGCAGGCACCGTTTGGGTGAACAACTTCGATACGTCCGGGATCACCGCTCCCTTTGGTGGCTACAAGGAATCCGGTTTCGGGGGCAAGGACAAATCGCTCCACGCACTCGACAAGTACACGAACCTCAAGACAACCTGGATCAATCTCGGACGCGGCGGGGTCTAGGGCCTCGGGTCAGCGATCTCGACGGTTTGCGGAAGTGCTGAGAGGAACGCTTCGGGATCGTCGGGTGTGACGGTTGGTCGCCAGAATCGGTTGACATCGAATGAATATGCTGCTTCTTTCGACCTGCGCTCGTTGTCCCATCCGTACCAATTCCGGGTTCCGCCTCCCGGCCCAGATCCGACAAGCCTCCACTTCCCTACAGAACCCAAACGCAACGCCTCGCCTGCCTCAATGTCACCGAAGCGGATGGCCCGGCTTGATCCGAATATCCCGTAGCGCTTGATGGTGATGCCGTCATTGTCCACAAGTACGGTTGAGTCCTCATACTTCATCGGTTCCTCCTGATCCAGTAACCACGGCGCTTTCTAGCCAGGTGACGAGGGCGCCAACAACACGATTGTCAATCGGTTTGGTGACTTGCTGTTTGTATCTTTTTGGGTTCGACACGGCAGCGGTTTCGGTGCGCAATATGTGATCAACATCGTTGATCACCGTTGCGGTGCAGCGGTCTCCCGTGATTTGTGCGATGGTTTCGATGTCCGCCGGATTCACCTGTACATCCTTGGATCCTGTGATAGCGAGGAGTGGGGACGTTGTTGAGCTGAGGACCGGTTTGGGGTCATATGCCAGAAACTCCCTCATCCACTTGGCATTGATCCTTTGCCCCTGGATACGAACGACGTCCTTGGACGTGTTCTTCAGCTTGGCCAGAGCTTTGGACTGTTGCTTCTCGATGCTCGTGCCGAACACTCTCAGCAATCCCTTGACCCATCGTGGGACGGACTCACCGATTTCGCCTGCCTGCCACACAAGGGTCTCTTCGCCTGTGCTGGTCGTGTAACCGAATAGGACAGCTCCCGATGGGGCATCTCCGCGAGCGGACATTTCGGCTGCGTACAGCGCGCCGGCGCTGTGTCCGACTGGTACGACAGCGGCAACGATGGGCTGGGAGCCCAGCCAGTCGAGTGCTGACGTTGCGTCTGCAAGTTCGTCGTAGAAGCCCGTGCTCAAGTAGTCGCCGGTTGATTCCCCGACCCCTCTCTTGTCGAAACGAAGTGTCACCCAACCTGCGCTATCCAAGATCTCGGCGAGATCTCTGCTCAGGCCCAGGGGCAGGCGCTTGTGGTTGCCGTCACGGTCGAGTGGGCCCGACCCAGCGATGAGGAGGGCAGCGGGAAACGGCCCTTCACCATCTGGTGTGGTGAGGGTTCCCGCCAGAGTGCCACCATCGATGGCTATCGATACGCTGGTTTCGTTCATGGATTCGTCAGCCTCTCTGTACTATTATCAATATTGATAATAGTACAGTAAGCTTGCAACTATGAGCATCCGACAATCCGACATCCTGCTGCATCCGGTTCGTCTCCGAATCGTGCTCGCCATGGCCGGTGACGAAGTCACAACTTCCGACATTGCGAAGCGATTACCTGACGTTCCCCAGGCAACGATGTATCGCCACGTCGCGAAGTTGGCTCATGCAGGGATACTCGAAATCGTCCATGAGCAGCAGGTGAGGGGGGCTGTGGAGAGGACCTACCGTGTCAACACAGAGCGAGCGAGCATCGACGCCGATGGTGCCACGGACATGTCCGCCGAGGAACACCTCCAGGCGTTCACGACATTCGCGGGAATCCTAATCGAGACGTACGGGCGGTACCTGGATACCCCTGGTTCGATGCCATCCACTGATGGCGTGAGCGTCCGCCAGGCACGACTTTGGCTCACGAGCGATGAACTTGAAGGCCTCATCGCTGACGTGACCACCGCACTTGCGCCGTATCTCGATCTTAAGAACACACCCGAGCGCAGACCTAGATTGCTGAGCACGATTCTCATGCCAGAACCAATGTCGACTGATGAGTGAGAGCATCCTCAGGCGCGCACCGTACACTCAACATCAGGCTCGACAGGGTCTAGGCGTCCGGAGTCCAGTCTGTGACACTTGCGTAGGCTCTCTGGTGGTACACGAGAGGCAACGTGGCTTTGTCCGTCAGTCCTCCGACACCAACCTGTCCGAAGAGCACCCAATGATCGCCCATCTCAAGCCGTTCAATCGTCTCACACTCGAATGCTCCGAATGCGACATCGAGTACAGGCCCTGCAGCACCGACCGACGGATCACTCCACGCAACAGCGTCGAATCGCTCAGAGTCCTTCGTTGCGAACAATGTGGACACCGCGCTGGCTGTGGACGGGAGAATGTTGACGGTGAACCCGTCTGCTGTCAGGAATGCGTCGAGTGACGCGGCGACCTTGTCGATGCAGACGAGCACGATCGGCGGATCAACGGAGACGGAATTGAATGCTGTCACCGTGATACCTATCGGCTCACCGTCGGCGTACGCTGTGACGACTGTCACCGTTGATGCCACGGCCGACATCAAGTCCTTAAATGCATCCGGCCCGATACCTTTGTCCTCCACGAAGCCCTCCCTTCGTTGTCCTGGCTGAGCATACCGTCGGCTCGCGAATCGCCACGACGGTACGATGACTCCCAGCAACGAGGTAACGATGGCTCGAAACATCCAGATCGTAGAGGTCGGTCCGCGCGACGGACTCCAGAACGAGTCCGTCATCCTGTCGACCGATGACAAACTCGCGCTCATCGATCACCTAACGGACGCTGGCATCACACGCATCGAGGCCGTCTCGTTCGCCCACCCCAAATACGTGCCTCAACTCGCGGACGCGGAAGCGGTCATGGACCGGCTCGAGAAGCGCCCGGGGGTGAGCTACATCGGACTCGTGATGAACTGGCGCGGGTGGGTCAGAGCTGCAAACACGGATATCGACGAGGTGAACGTCCCTCTGTTCGCTTCCGATACCTTCAACCGGAAGAACCAGGGTGCACCAACGTCCGAGACGATCGCTGTGCTCGATGAGATCACGCGGGATGCGCACAAATTGGGCATCAAGGTCACGGGAACGATCGGCACGGCCTGGGGTGGCCCCTTCGAGGGCGAGGTAGGTCTCGAACCACTGCTCGAAGCGGTTGCAGGCGTTGTTCGTACGGGGGTCGACGAACTCGCCATCGCGGACACGATCGGTGTTGGCGACCCGTGGTCCGTTACCGCCCGGATTGCAGCGGTCACCGAATCTGCCGGAGGGATCCCGCTACGTGTTCACTTCCACGACACGCGCAACACGGGACTCGCAAACGCCTATGCCGCGATAGAGGCGGGTGTCACGACGATCGACGCCTCCGTTGGCGGCATCGGGGGATGCCCATTCGCCCCGGCAGCCACAGGGAACATCCCGACCGATGACCTCGTGTACATGCTCAACCGAGGTGGATTCGACCATGGCGTCTCGCTCACCTCGCTCATCGGTGTATCTCGCGAAGTTGAAGAACTCCTCGACAAGCCGCTCCCGGCAATGCTCCCCGCAGCGGGAGACTTCCCGCCACCCGAATTGGAGTAACGACCATGATCAGACACGTAGCCGTGTTCCGTTTCAAGGACAACGTAACCGACGCGATCGTTGATGAGATCGATAAAACGCTTGCCACACTTCCGTCGATCATCCCCGAGATCGTCTCGTTCTCATCGGGGCGCAACGCCAATATCACCGAAGGTGCGTGGGATTATGCCGTCGTCTCGGACTTCGCGTCGCCAGAGGATTACCTCGTCTATGCAACGGACCCTCAGCATGTGGAAATGGTGAAGAATCTCGTCGGTCCCCACGTGTTGGAAGCATCCCGAACCCAGTTCGAGATCTGAACAGAGAGCA
>JAMBLL010000300.1 GCA_023336765.1 Actinomycetes bacterium
CCACGAACGCGAGCACCAAACCCAACGAATTATTCAACAGTCTCCTAGCTCCTCGCGAGAACTCGTCGCTCGTCCCCCTTGAAAGTGGGACACCGGAACCTGTGTCAGCTTGCCGACTCATCCGCCTGGTGGAGTCCCACGATCATCCCCGTCGTGTCTGTGAAGTAACAGCCATAGCCAACGCCGGGGATCGTGAACTTGGGGACGACGATCTCACCTCCGGCCACGATGACCCTGGCCATATAGCCTGCAATGTCGTCAACGGAGATCGTTGCAACGGTGATGGGAGCACCGTCGGGTGACTCTGTGAACCCTGTGTCAACCCCTGGGTCGTCACCGTGGGCTTCGATCAGGTAGTCCTCGCCGCCCCACGGCTGCGGGTTCCAGTCGAAAACCTCCTTGTAGAACGCCGTCGCAGCTTCAGGGTCTCCGCTATTGAACTCTACGAAATTGATGTGTGCCAGAGTGTGCTCCGTCCGTCAGCTGTCAGCTGTCTGCCGTCAGCTCCCCGCAGGGTCGTTCTGTGAATCCGCAAAGACCTCGCCTATGGCTCCGATGCTGCCGAGGATCGCGGTTGTCTCCAAGGGCAGGTAGATCTTCGTTGCCTTGCCGTCAGCGATGCCCTGGAGGGCCTGGAGATACTGAATGGCAATGAGGTCGGGTGTCGGATCTCCAGTGTGGATCGCTGAGAACACACGCTCGATTGCCTGGCCTTCTCCCTCGGCAACGGTGAGCTTCTGGTACTTCTCGGCATCCGCGACTTCCTTGATCGCCTCAGCCTGTCCCTCTGCATCGAGGATCCGCGACTGCTTGACGCCTTCGGCCTTGAGGATCGCTGCGCGCTTTTCGCCTTCAGCCTCAGTTACGTTGGCGCGACGGTCGCGTTCAGCCTTCATTTGGCGGTGCATGGCTTGGGTTACATCGGCTGGCGGATCGATGCGCTGGATCTCCACCCGAACGACCCTGGTACCCCACACATCGGTGGCCTCGTCGAGGATCTCCCTGAGTTCGGTATTGATCGTTTCGCGAGAGGTCAGCGCCTGATCGAGGTCCATGTCTCCGATGACGTTCCTGAGGTTCGTTTGGGCGAGTTTGGTTGCGGCGAGGATGAAGTTCGCGACGTTGTAGCTGAGTTTCACGGGATCTGTTGCCTGGTAGTAGACGACGGCATCGACCGTTACGACAACGTTGTCCTTCGTGATGACTTCCTGGGGTTGCACGTCAACAACCTGCTCACGCATATCGATCTTGCGGATCTTCTCGACGAACGGCACGATCAGATGAAGGCCCGGGTCGAGTGTTTTACGGTACCGGCCGAAACGCTCGACGAGCCCCTGCTGATACTGCTGGATGATCTTGACAGCAAGCCCGACGTAGACGACGAGCACACCAATCAGTATCAATACGATGATTGCAGCTTCCATGATTCCTTCCTTGTGAATTCCGTGTCTATGGGTTCTGGATTCGTGGCTCGACCACGAGTCGTACTCCGGTGACCTCGATCACGCGGACCTCGACGCCTGTGGGGATCAGATCGTCGGTGAGCGACGTTGCACGCCAGGACTCGGTTCCCAACCTGACAAATCCGTTGCCGGCTCGGCGGTCGATCGTCTCGGTAACGATCGCGAATGCTCCCGTGTATCGTGCGGCACCAACACTGATCAGTTCGCCCTGGGTGTCTTTCCTGGCAAACTGTTGGATGAGGTAGAGGGAGACAAGCGACACGACAGCGAAGCTGATGAGCTGGAGAGGGACGCTTACTCCGGCAAGTGCAAGCAGGGCCGCTCCTGCTGCGCCAATGGCGAAGGGTAGGAGGAAGAATCCCGCTGTGAGCATCTCCCCGACGGCAAGCACGGCTGCAGCGACGAACCAGATGCCAGTCCACAGTGCCTGGTCCATTGACTCATCCTTGGGTGCGAATAGAGCGACAGCACCGATCATCAGGACGATCACGACGGCTCCGACCCACAGCCCTGCGGTCCCAGCTCGCGAGTCGGTCCTCGGTAGCGACGGGGGTGTGGGGTCCTGGGGAGCGGCGGCAGGTTGGGAACCCATGAATTCTGCTGCCCATTCTTTGGCGAATGCCTCGATATCGGACCCGACAACCGTGTCGAGGCTCTTTCCTGCGGCGGTCGCTTGCTCCAGATGGGATCGGAGCTCGTTGGACATCTCGATAGCGCTGTCGGCGCTGACCCCTGAAGTGATCCAGATCGAGAGGCAGCGGTCTGTCAACTGGTCAGTCGTTAGATCGGCCATCTGTCGCTCCTTTCATGACCTCGTCGACGCCATCTCGCAGGCTGGACCATTCTTCTCGCCATTCTAGAAGCCTTTCGTGCCCGCTGTTTGTGATGTTGTAGTACTTGCGGGGTGGCCCGGAGCCGTCAGCCTCAACGAAGTAGCTGTCGATGAGGCCTGAGCGTTGCATCCTCGACAACGTGGGGTAGATCGACCCCTCGTTCGTCAGGTGTACGCCCTTTGCTCCCAACTTCTCAGCCATCTCGTAGCCGTAGCTCGTTTCCTCGCTGATGATCGCAAGCAGACACATATCAAGCACTCCCTTAAGGAGTTGGCTCCGGTGATCCATACCGAGTTTCTCCGCGTTCGCTATATATCGTAGAATGAATGATATCAAAGATTGTGCATATCGTCAAACTGTTCCACAGACCCTTTGGCTTCTGGCGTCAGCACAGCC
>JAMBLL010000301.1 GCA_023336765.1 Actinomycetes bacterium
ATGTTGCGGTTCTGGACGCCAAAGCCCTGATGCGCGTATTGGGGACTGTGAGCTTCCTAATCTTCTCGTATGGCATCGAGACAGTCCACATCAGACGTTCACACGGCCCTTCTCGATGCCGCCCGCGACCTGATCGCTGAGATCGGGTACTCCGAGATGTCCCACGCCGATATCACAGCAGCGGTCGGAATCGGACGCACGACGTTCTATGAGCATTTCTCGTCGAAGGAGGATGTGCTTGTCGAACTTGTTCGCAGGGACCTTCCCCCAAAGACAGAAGAGATCATCGCAGCCGTGGATTCTGACCTCCCACCCGACCAACGGCTCGCAGTGCTTGCGCGCGGGATGGTTCGATACGTCGGTACAGACCACATCGGACTAGTGCTCCATACCGAGGTGCCGCACCTCAGTCCTGACGCCCAGCGCTCGATCGCAGAGGCCCACCGCGGGTTGACCTCCGAGTTCGCAGGCGTGTACCGGCAAGGGGTGATGTCTGGCGTATTCCGCGAGATGCCGCCGCGGTTCGCTGGTCGCATGATGGAACAGATCATCATGACAGGTGGCAAGGCCGTCATGGAATCTGCCGAGCCCACGGTCGAGGTGGACACCATCGCGGATGACACGGCCGAAGTGCTCGTTTCGGCTTTCCGCGCGCACACGGATTGAGCCCCAATGCACATCAACATCGTCACCATCTTCCCCGAGTACTTCGACTCTCCGTTGAGCGTCTCGCTCGTGGGCAAGGCGATCGCCGACGGCCACATCGAGGTAACGATCCACGACCTGAGGGAGTACGGGAGAGGCGTTCACCGTCAGGTCGATGATGCGCCATACGGCGGGGGAGCGGGCATGGTGATGATGGTCGAACCCCTGGCAAAGGCACTCGAACCGTTGGCGAAGACCCACAGGATCCTTTTCACACCTGCCGGCGCACCACTCACACAAGCAACCCTTGACCGATTCGCCACCCTTGATTCTGTCACCTTCGTGTGCGGACGCTATGAGGGAATCGACGAGCGGGTTGTCGAGCACTTCATCGACGAGGAGGTGTCGCTCGGCGACTTCGTGCTGCTCGGCGGCGAGGTGGCCGCGGCTGCGGTGATCGAGGGTATCGCCAGACTCCTACCTGGCGTGATTGGAAACCCGGCGTCAACAGAGCACGAAAGTTTCCGGGGTGACGAACTCGAGGAACCCCAGTACACAAGGCCTGCCGCATTCAATGGCTGGAACGTCCCCGAGGTGTTGCTGTCCGGCAACCATGGTGCGGTCGACGAATGGCGAGCTGACCAGAGGCGGGAGCGGACGCGCGAACGCCGGCCAGACCTCGTCGCTGGTGATATCGACGACGGTTAGACGACGGCCGCGTGTACAATCCACGCTCTACCACCTCATTGTTTTGTTTCGGAGGATCCTGTGAATACGATCGAAGAGATCGAGGCAGCACAGCTGCGCGAGAATATCCCTGACTTCAGTCCCGGCGACACGGTGCGCGTTCATGTGCGCGTTGTCGAAGGCAACCGTGAACGCGTCCAGCTTTTCGAGGGAGTTGTGATCGGCCGCAAGAACGGAAGCGGGGCACGTGCCAGCTTCACCGTTCGCAAGATCAGCTTCGGTGTGGGTGTTGAACGTATCTTCCCGCTGCACGCTCCGATCATTCAGGATATCGAAGTTATTCGTCGCGGCGATGTGCGTCGCGCCAAGTTGTACTACCTGCGCGACCGCGTCGGCAAGGCGACAAGGATCAAGGAGAAGCGCGACTGAGCGCCTCTGTCAACCTACTGAGATCACACGAGCCGGCCTGTCCTGAGGTCGGCTCGTCTTGTTGGAGGGTCGATGGATAGAAGGAACTCCGCACACGCACTCGCAACCACCGATCCGGTCTTTGCCGGCTTGCTCGATCGCAACGGTGAACCACCCCAATGGCGGCGAACGCCATCGTTCGGAACGCTCGTCAGACTCATCCTTGAACAACAGGTCTCATTGGCGTCAGCTCAAGCGGCATATCTACGACTCGTCGATCGGATCGGTGAACCTCAGCCGGATGCATTCCTGACACTCGGAGACGAAGAGCTCAAGTCCATCGGGTTCTCCAGACAGAAGACACGTTACGTAAGGGGAATCTCCACCCGCATAATCGACGGATCCCTTGACCTCGTCAGGGTGGGCGCATCACGGGAGGCCGGTCAGGCTGAGCTGCTATCCGTCACCGGCATAGGACCGTGGACGACGGCTTGCTACTTCCTGTTCGTCGTGGGCGATGGCGACATCTGGCCTTCTGGGGATCGGGCGCTCTATGTGTCGATGGCACGGAACCTGTCCCTCGATGAAGTGCCAGGCGCCGCTGTAGGTGATGCGATCGCTGACTCATGGTCACCGTATCGCTCGACAGCAGCACGAATGCTGTGGCACGACTACCTTGGCGGGCGGGAGTATGTCGAAGACCAAAACGCGGGATTCGCTGGGGAAACGGGTAAGGTTTCGGGGTGACACACGACCAGAACATCGACTACTCGGGCGCGCCTGAGATGCCAGAGGAGGCTGCGGGTTCACCGTCCGATGGCAAGTCAAAGAAGAAGCAGTTACCGTTCTGGATCGAGCTTCCGCTGCTGATCGGTATCGCCCTTATCGTTGCGGTCGTCATCAAGACGTTCCTGTTCCAGGCGTTCTATATACCTTCGTCGTCCATGGAGGACACTCTCCAGATCAATGACAGGGTCCTTGTCAGCAAGATCAGCTACACGATCGGCGACATAGGTCACCGCGACATCATCGTCTTTGACGATCCGCGTGGCGGGTTCGAACAGCCAGATGAGGGTGCTCTCGACAGCGTGATGCGGAACCTGCTCGAGTCCGTTGGGCTTGCTGCTCCACAGTCCGAGTTCATCAAGAGGGTCATCGGCCTCCCAGGCGACACTGTTACCGCAAAGGACGGGGACCTACTTGTCAATGGGGTGATCCAGGATGAGCCGTACCGCAAACAGCCGGACAGGCCGCTTCCTGATTTCGGCCCGATTCTCGTTCCGCAGGACGAGTTGTTCGTGATGGGCGACAACAGGTTCGCCAGTCAGGACTCACGTTTCTTCGGCACGATCCCCATCGACACGGTCGTAGGGCACGCCTTCGTGATCATCTGGCCGCCGAGCAACTGGACGGGCCTGTAGAGAACGTGTCGGTGGCCCCAGATACATTGTGTAGATGGCCCTTCGACATGAAATCGGAACTCTCGGCGAATCCCTCGCGGAGCGGTTCCTCGTTGACCGCGGATACAACCTGGTCGAACGGAACGCGTACGTGGATGGCGACGAACTCGACCTCATCATGGCCCACGGGTCGACGATCATCGCTGTTGAGGTGAAGACAACATCGAACGGTGCTGACCCGTTCGATGCCATCGACGACCAGAAGATGTGTCGCGTCCACCGGGCGACGGATGCGTACCGGTTAACGATATCGAGGGTTGACGTCATCGCAGTGATGCTCAGCGCCCAGGGAGCAACGATTCACTGGGTCCAGTCCATGGCGTAGCGGAGGACCCGTTATGCATTGGTTCTCTAGGTCGACAGCAGGGGAGTGATCGTCCGTCGAACGAGGGCTTCGATATATGTGTTATCGAGGTGATCGTGGTAGAGCAGTCTTCGGAAGTACAGGGGTCCGATGAGCATGTCGACAACGAGGCCGGGATCTGATCCGGCCACGAGGGACCCGTCGTCAATGCCATCAGCGATAATCGTGCGCAGAAGCATCGGGCCGAACTGCGTCATTCGTTCCAGAGCGGCGAACACATCCTCGTCCCATTCTGCCAACCCGATCATCGCGGCGAGCGTTCTGCCACCATCACCGTTGAGCGCCTTTGCGAACGTTGCCAGAGTGGCGGTGACTCGATCAGCGAGCGCAGGGCCCGGGTCTGGCGGTACGGGGGCGATATCAGCGTTCGTACGAAGCAGATCGACAAGTATCGCAGCACGATCCGGCCAGTGGCGATAGACGGTGGCGCGTGCGACACCTGCGTTCTGAGCCACCTTGAGATGAGTCACTGCTTCAGCACCGTGCTCCGAGAGGAGGTCCTGTGCCGCAGTGAGCATCAGGTTCTGCGTACGTTGTGCCTGAGGGTTCATCGTGCTTTCAGTCATAGCTGTGCAGTACTTCCGTCAACATGATACAGTTTGTCCCAAGTAAGTCACATTGTCTCACATTGAAGGTTCATGATGCTGGTTCGTCTCGGTCGTTTCGCTGCTGCCCATCCGTGGCGGTTCATCTCAGCCTGGATCCTCACTGCCGCTGTACTCGTCGGTGCTGTCGTAACCATAGGGCCTGCGTTCACTGACAATATTTCTGCGCCCGCTTCTGAGAGCAGCGAAGGACTCGAGATCCTCACTTCCAACTTCCCAAGCGCGGGCGGTGATCAGGGGACCATCGTCTTCCGTGCTGAGCAGGGAGTCACCGATCCGGCAGTTCAGGCATCGATGTCAGAGCTTTTCGAGGCTGTCAAGCAGGTCGAGGGGGTGGTCAACGTCATCAGCCCGTACTCGCCGATGGGAGCCAGTCAGGTCGCCTCCGATGGGGAGAGCGCAGGGAAGATCGCATACGCTCAGCTCATCCTGGTGGCCGGAACCACCACCGCGGAGGGCGCCGAGATCGGTGAGAACATCGCTGCGCTCGCGCCGGAGATCGACGGTCTCGAAACTGCGCTGGGTGGCGACATGTTCCGTGAGCGCGAGCCCCCGAACTCCGAAATGCTTGGTCTGGCGTTCGCGATCTTCGTCCTCATTGCAGCATTCGGTTCCGTGGTTGCCATGGGCGTGCCAATCGCGACCGCTCTCGCAGGAGTCGGCATTGGAGTGCTTCTCACGGCATTGATCAGCAATCTGATCGAGATGCCTGATTTCGCGGCGACGATCGGCATCATGATCGGGCTCGGTGTTGGCATCGACTACGCCTTGTTCATCGTCACCCGTTACAAGGAGTATCTGGATCGGGGAGATTCAATCGTTGACGCAACCGGTGC
>JAMBLL010000302.1 GCA_023336765.1 Actinomycetes bacterium
GCACCTTGCAACGACATCGCAGCGACTCTGCTTGTCGTGACGCGAGGATCTATCAGAACGCCCTGCAGGCTTCTTCGAGTACCTGGATCGTCACAGTCATCATTGTCGCCGCGTCCATGGATGTACCTCGTGTCCAAGCTGATTCAAAGGTGTCGGCCGAAATCGATTCACGCACAACGGACTCTGGATCTCCGTTGAGAGATATCAACGCTGGAGCTACAAGGAGAGGAGTGAGTCGGAGCATGTGCTCTCCCGCCCCTTGCGCATTGGCAGCACCGAGCAGTGCGGCGGCGGAGTCAGGGTGAGATGTCGCAAGTGCGGATGCCGTAGCCCGTGCGAGCGCCGCTGGAGATGATGCATCACCCTCTCCGATTGTGGCGCCCACCTCGATGAGGTCCTGGACCGCTCCTCGATGATCGTCGAGCGCCACCTTGACATAGGACCTGGTCATCAGCGTGTTCTGCAGCCAGGGGAGTGCGCCCGCTTCTCGAGTTGCTGCCACACCAACGTCGATCCGCCGTCTGGCCTCGGCGATTTCACCGCGCTGGAGCGAACTGATTGCAAGCGGAAGCATCTGGAGAGCGGCTGTGCGATGGTCTCCTTGGCGGCGATACTTGCGTGCGGCACTGCCGAAAAGGACCTCGGCCGCTTCGGTCTCAGCCTGCGCAAGTGCGACCCAGCCTTTGAGAGCGACACATTCCGTGTTCTGTGATCCGAGCGATTCCGTCACGTCCTGCCAGTTAGCGATGGTTGCCTTGGTCTCGTCCCATCGATCCCAACACCAAAACTGATACCAGCCAAGCTGGTGCAATGCATTGATTACGTACGGGGACCCGGATTCTTGCAACGACTGGACCGCGCGGCGATACATGTCGATGACCTCGTCAGGATCGTCCGTGCTCGCGGCGGCGTCGGCATGGCGGAGGAGCACCAAGGCGGCGACTTCGGAGTCGTTCAGACTGTGAGAGGTGGATTCCAGCTCGGACATTCTCGTTTCGGCAGCACTCGAACCTCGGGCGAGTGAATAGAGCGGGAACGACCTGAAGAGCAGTTCGGCCCGTGTCCTGCTCGGCGAATCCGACATCCCGAGTACGGCATCGATGGTGGGGAGAACGTCGGAGAGGTTGACAGTCGCACGCCACAACGGTATCGACGCAGTCGTGAGTCGTTGTGCAGCTTCGACCTGGTCCGTTCTGACTGCCCAGCCAATTGCAGAGAGAAGGTTCGCGTCGTCCTGGCTGGCACGAGCCAGTGTGCTGGCCTTCGTTCCAAAAGCGATCGAGGGGCTGATCATTTCGAACAGATCAGCGAAATACGCGAGATGGCGCTCGGCGACGATCACGGTTTCTCCGCGGTCTTCGAGTCGTTCTGCCGCGTATTGGCGAACCGGTTCGAGCAGGTCGTATCGAGTCGGGGAGCCGAGTCGAACTGTGACAAGGGAAGCGTCAACGAGACGGCGAAGTTCATTCCGTACCTGGTCGGGCGACAGTGGATCACCCCCAACGACAGGATCGACGGCGTCGAACGTGAATCCGGACCGAAACACGGAGAGCCTTGCAAGGAGCACCTGGGCTAGTGGCGGCAGCAACCGTTCGCTCCATCCGATGCTGGTTCGCATTTCCCTGTGGTGCGTAGGCCCCACACGGTCGGCGGAGACGAGAACGTCCAGAGGCTGCTCCATCGCTTCTATGACCTCGCTGGCTGACCAGGTCCTCAGCTGCGCCGTAGCGAGTTCGATCGCCAGCGGTATGCCTTCGGTCCTGGCGCAGAGGGAGCGTCTGTCGTCATCGCCGATGGTGCTGCGAACGTTGGATGGAAGATCTGCGATCCGGGCTTCCAGAAGCAGTTCAGCATCGTTGCCATGCTCCGTCGAGAGGGGCATCAGTTGTACCAACCGCTCCCCGGTCATCCCGAGCAACACCCGACTGGTGGCAAGCACGCTCAGTCCGGCTGCTCCTTGCAACAGTTTGGTGATCGCGTCCGAAACCTCACCAACGATGTGTTCACAGTTGTCGAACACCAAGAGCACGCGACGGTTGCCGATCCTGTCGATGAGCGCATCGGTGTCATCAGCGGCACCCAGCTTCGTATGGAGAGCTTCGGCGACCAGGGACATGATGTTTCCAGATGGATCCACCCTCGTGAGATCAACCAGAGCCACAACGTCGTGGCCCACAGCGAGTCTCCGTGCGGCTTCAAGCGCAAGCGCCGACTTGCCTACTCCTCCGAAGCCAGTGATCGTCACAAGTCGATGATCAGATATCAACTGCGTCACTTCCGTCAGATCCGTTTCACGACCCACGAACGGAGTGATTCGCTCAGGGAGTCCGGTCCGCAGCGCGTCGGCGTGAACATGTGACCCTGGGTTGTTCAGAAGGATCTGCTCTTCGAGGTTCTTCAGATCTTCGGGTGGCTGGAGGCCCGTCTCGTCGGCGAGGCGCTTCGTGTAACGATCGTATGCGCGCAGGGCATCAACCTGGCGACCCCGTCTGTAGAGGGCAAGCATGAGACTTGCGGTGAGATTGGACCGGAGGGGATGAGCCTGTGCGAGGCCCTCGATCTCGGGAATGAGTCGGTCGGTTTCTCTACACGCTAGATCTGCTTGGACGCGCATCTCGAGCGCCAGAAGTCTGTACTCCTCCATGCGAGCGATCTCGGCGGATGCGAAATCGTTGGTGACGAACTCCTCGTAAATGCCACCTGACCACGCCGCAAGAGCCTCGCCGAGAACCAGTGAGGCTGCCGCCGGATCGTCGGGCAGGAGGCGCCCTCCTTCCTCGACCAGCGCTTCGAACGCAACGGAATCGACGACTGCGTCATCGATGTCCAGCACATAGCCGCCTGGCTCCCGTCGCAGAACGTCGGACGCCGAACCGAGACTCTTGCGCAGACGCGAGACGTACACCCATACGTCCTTTCGGCGCTGGGGTGGTGCGTCGGGACCCCACAGAGCGATCATGATGCGATCGGCCGATACGGTGCGCCGACGCTCGATGACAAGAAGAGCGAGGAGGGCGCGCTGTTTCGGCGTCCCGAGGTCGAGGCTCTGCCCATCGACCCGAACCTGTAGTGCACCCAACGTGAAGATCTTCAACTGGTTCACAGGCTTCGATGCTACAGACCGAGACCAGGTCGTGACGCGTGAGTGCCCCGGCCATGCGGCC
>JAMBLL010000303.1 GCA_023336765.1 Actinomycetes bacterium
ACAGAACACAGAACACAGAACACAGAACACAGAAGCGGGATCGCTGGACTCTGTGCTCTGAAAGCGAGCCTGCGAGCGATCTGTGTTCTGTGCTCTTTCCTACGCCTTCGATTCTTCTTCGGTGCGGCCCGCGGATTCTTCGGCTTCTTCGACCTCGTCCACGGTGTGGTGCTCGGAGAGAATCTGGGAGGCTCTCTCTGCATCGTCACCTGAAACAAGCAGTCGTACGCCTCCTGAGAGGCCGGACATCGAGGGGAACGCTCCACCCGCATTGTCTGTGATGACCTGCGACTGGATACCCTCTGACTCAAGATGGGCGGCTGCGGCCCTTGCTGCGAATGTTGATCCGTATGTTTCGATCTCGACGGTGTCGTTCATGGGTCCTCCCTGGACAGGCACATCGGTATGTGGCGTAAGTATCCCATGAATGGTTCGATACTCAGACACCGCCGACGAACGGCTAGCGTTCTGCCAACACATAGAACAGACGGACCATACCCGATAGCCTCTGTCCCGACGACGAGACGAAACCACATCCATGCCCCACCTTCGCGATGCCGACCTCTCTCCGATGCGTCTTGAGGACGTACCTGAGGGATACCCGCGGCCGCTTGAGGAGTGGGTATCCGTCGGCAAGGGAGGGAGGATCTTCCTCCGGCCGATTGCACCCGCCGATTCCACACGTATGGGCCACGCGCTCGAGTTCGGCGACCCTGAGACGATCCAACGCCGTTTCCTGACCGGTGCTCCACCGAAGGGCCATGGAGCGATCGAGTACCTCGTGACGCTCGATTATCGCTACCGGCTTGCGATCATCGCAATGGACGACGACGGCAACAGCATCGGTGTTGGCAGGTATGAGGGGAGCGAGGGAAGCGAATCTGCCGAGGTGGCGATCGTGGTTGATCCCCTATGGCGCCACCGCGGTGTGGGATCCGTGCTTCTCCGACATCTCGAATCCCATGCGAGATCAGTCGGGATCGAACGGTTCATCGCTCTCTACCAGCCGGACAACACCGGCGTTGCAGCACTGTTGAAGTCGATCGGCTATCAGCCTTCACCCATGATGGACGGGCTTGTTGCGGTGACGAAGAGCCTCGATTGAGTGGGTACCATCACTGATGATGTTGGTACAAGACCTCGTGGATGCAATCGATGCGGCGATCGACCTGACAAGAGCGGCATCCTGGGATCGCGTAGGCCTCCAGATCGGTGACCCTGGTGCCCCTGTCGGTCGAGTTGGCGTGTGCCACGAACTCACACCGGATGCGGTCGACGAGGTGATCGCCAATGCGATCGACACCGTTGTCGTCTACCACCCGCTCCTGTTCTCACCGACAACAGTTTTCGTGGATGGCCCAACGGCACCAGGCAGGGCGTTGCGACTCGCGATCGCTGGTGTCTCCGTGATCGTTGTCCATACGGCGTTCGATTCTGCACCTGGAGGAACGGCCGATGCGCTTGCGTCTGCCATGGGAATCGAAGATGCCGTCGGATTTGGCTGTGAGGACGACGATCAACGCCGATGCATAGGGAGGGTCGGGTCGATTCCTGAGATCTCTCTTGGTGCCTTGGAAGTGAGAGTGTCCGATGCTCTCGGAGTCGTCGTTCGGGTATCAGGAGACTCGAACACCCTGATCAGGAGAGCGGCGGTTGTTCCAGGGTCCGGTGGCTCGTTCGTTACTGGTGCCCTCGGTGCTGATGTTCTCATCACCGGCGACGTCAAGCACCATGAGGTTGCTGTGGCGTCAGAGAATGGTCTGGCAGTCATCGATGCCGGGCACATCCCAACAGAACGGCCCGGGTTCGAGGCACTGTACGATGTCATAATCACGATGGCGCACGACTCACAACGGATCGGACCCGATCCTTACCCGTGGAAGGACTGAAGTGGAAGAACTCAAGAGCCTTGCTGATCTGCTCGATCTCCAGGACATCGACCTGAAGATCGACAAGCTGCTCGATACGAGAAACTCACTGCCTGAACTCGACGAGTACAAGCATGGCCACGCTGACGTTCAACGGTTGGAGACCGAGCTCTCGGAAGCCAGAGACCTCCTTGGCACTGCCGATCTCAATCTGAGAAAGACGAACGGCGAACTCGAACTGACGGCAGAGCGGGCCGCTGCTGAACAGAACCGCTTGTACGCAGGAGGAATGTCCGCCCGCGACGCCGACTACCTCCGCAGGGAGGTCGAGATGCTCTACAACAAGGTCTCCAAGATGGAGGACGAGGTCATTGGATACCTCGAGGACCAGGAGCTGGCCGAAGCCGATGTTGAGAGGTTGTCCGAAGAACTCGTCCATGCGACGGAGACGAAGGACAAGCTCGGTGCGTCGATATCTGACCAATGGAGAGTCATCGATAAGGAACTTGCGATGAAGGAAGAGTCGAAGGCGGGTTCCGTTTCTCTCGTTGACGACTACCTCCTCGAGATCTACGACACCTTGCGCGAGACCCGAGACGGCCGTGTCGTTGGAAGGCTGACGGATGGCATCTGCGGAGCGTGTCATCTCAGGCTCACCGCGGCCGAGATATCCAAGGTCAGCAAGGAAGACCCACCTCGCTGTATTCACTGCCGCTCAATACTCGTCATCTGAGCAGTGATCTTCTGGCATGTCGGCGCCACAGTGGCGTTCATCCGGTACGCCTTTCGCGACGATGCCATGGATCTTCGCTTTCTTGCTCTTGGTGCGATCCTCCCTGACCTGATCGACACACCGATCGGAATCGTCAGTTGGTCGTCGTTTGGCGCCGTGAGGCTCGCCAGCCATGGCATCGTCTTTGCAACAGTGGTCATGGTTGCCGTTCTCATCTTCACGAGGAGGGGACCGGTGCGCAAGCGCTGGATGCTGCTGGCAACGGGGGTGCTCCTGCATCTGCTTCTTGACGCGATGTGGAACCTTCCAGAGACGCTGTGGTGGCCGTTCCTTGGATCCGCCTTCAGTTCCACGGGGTTTCAGACATACGGGGAGTACCTTGGCGAGCTTCTCACGAACCCTGTGATGTGGGCAGGCGAGGTGGTCGGAATGATCTATCTTGTGGCACTCGCCAAACGTGCCGACCTTCGAGACCCAGCAGCGCGTCGTACGTTGTGGCGCACCGGCGTTGTTTCAGCCAGGATCGACCGGGGCTGACTCCTGGGATTCCCGCCACAGCCGGTAGGTGCGCAGGCCCATACGAACCGCAAGGATCACAAGTACGAACGCGAAGATCCGACGCAGGAGTTCTTCATCCATCCGCTGGGCTGACATCGCCCCTGCGAACGCGGCGAACACGCCACCAGTGGCCACGACCGCAACGACAGGCCAATCGATCCGTCCCGCTTTTGCATGCGTCACCATCCCGACGATCGCTGTTGGCACGATGATCGCAAGGGACGTGCCTTGAGCATCGAGTTGCGCAAAGTCAAACACGGACACAAGTACCGGGACGAAGATGATGCCCCCACCAACGCCCAGTGTTGCTGCGAGTGTGCCTGCGAACAGGCCAAGAGCGACCAGGCCGACGATTTCGAGAGGTGACATCAGAGGAACATCCTGATCGAGGAGGTGGCAAGGACGAGGGTGAAGACACCAGCGAGCGCGTACTCGGGGATCTTGTGCATGTAGTGAGCGCCCGCCCATGCACCGGTCGCAGCTCCGGCGAACACGATCAGGGCTGTCGACCAATCGACGGCACCGTCCGTGGCGAAGGCCAGGAGCGCAGCCGATGCGGTGAACACGATCGTGGCGACCGAGGTTGCGGCAGCCTTGTGTTGGTTGAGTCCTACGAGAAGAACGAGTCCCGGTACAACGATGACGCCCCCACCGATGCCCAGAAGGCCAGACAGGAACCCGGCCACGATGCCGACGATTGCGGCCTTGGGCCACGAGAAACTCATCTTCGCAAGACTAGCGCACGCCGGTTGTCGACCTCTGGCAGTACCCTCCCCGTGTGAAAAGAACGATCCTCATCCTCGCGGTGTTAGCCCTTGTTGTGTCGGCGTGTTCAAGCGCGGATTCAGAGCCTGTGGGGCACGACACACCCGAGCAGGCGGTCGCATCGTGGTTCGAAGCGATCGACGCAGGAGATACCGAGGCCGCCTCAAGCGCTATCCACCCGCACTCGCTTGCGCTCATTCTTGGAACCGAGAACAACCTCTCTCCCGAGGTGACGACCGAATATCTCGACAACGGCGTCCCCGTTGCCGTCCAGGAGAGTTACTGGAGATCCTTCGCAGAGGGGTTCGCTGCCTTCGCTTCCCGGCCGGTGTCGACACTCGCGGTCGGCCAGGCAACGACGTTCACGTCAGAGGGTGCTGAGTTCGCACGCGTACCTGTGTCGAGCGGTCAGTCTGTCGAGTCGATCGTGATAACGCGAATGCGCGACGATGGGACGTGGGAGGTCGACATGGTCGCAACACTCGCTGACGGGTTCGCAAAGGTCCTCCTCGGTGCCTACGCCGCCATCCCGCCGGGCGACGAAGGTGACCAGATACGGGCCGCATACAAGGTCACCGTTCTTCCAAGCATGTGGGCAGCCATGGCAGAAGGCGACTTCGGAGACAGCTTCGCACGAAGTGCCCTTGCGCTGATCGAAGAGATCGAGGCAGACTCCCAGGTCGAGGGCTAGCAGGGGTTTCTTCCCCTTCTAGCGTCCGTCAGAGCGATATATCTCCTTGGTTTCAAGTCGTGAGCGCGACGGGGCTACTTGAGTTCGCGTAGCTGTGGGAGGACCTCTGCACCGATCATCGCGATGGTGGCTTCCTGATCGATCGACGTTGTCTGGATCGTCACAGTGTCTGCATGGACATCGGTGATGAGCGGTGCATACACCTCGACATAGTCTTCGGGTGTATGCACGATGCTGTACATCGCAAGGATCTCCTCACGAGGCATCTCGTCTGCTTTGATGCGCAGGTCCATCGGGTCGACGGCGTGAAGACGGCCCGGAGCGCGGAGGCCCCGCCATGCGCCAAGTGTCGTCCATGCCTCTTCATCGTTCTCGGCGCGGATCGACCAACGCGAGGCAACGATCCTAGGATTCGGCCTGCCAGCTTGCGCTGCGGCCGCCCGAGCGGGGTCGATGACCCGTTCGAACGTCACTTCGGGCTGTCTGACACTGGTGATGATCCCGTCAGCTTTCGTTGCCGCGAGCGCCGCCGATTTTGGACCGCCTGCCGCCATGTAGATCGGCACGTCATGTACTGGCGGGCTGTACAGCTTGGCTCTATCGGTTGTGTAGTACTCACCCTCGTAGGTGAGTTTCTCCCCATCGAGGAGTGCTCGCATGATGTCGAGCGCCTCGCTCATGCGTGCAGCACGCTCTGCGTACTTCGGGAACGAGTATCCAAGAGGACCCTCGTTGAGGTTCTCTCCCGTGCCGACACCAAGGGTGAACCTGCCTCCGCTCAGACGGTCAAGTGTTGCGCCAGCCTGGGCTACAACGGCAGGGTGAAAGCGCCACAAGGGAGTGGTGACTCCCGTCATGAACGTGATCCTCGACGTCGCCTGAGCCATTGCCGCGATCGTGGCGTACGCGAATCCGGACGCACCGAGGTCGTCTACCCACGGGTGGAAATGCTCCGACACCACAACGGTATCGAACCCGGCGTCTTCAGCGAGGACGGCGTGGCGCACAAGATCCTCTGGCTGGAATTGTTCATGTCCGGCAAAGTAGGCGAACTGTGTCATCACGTCTCCCCATGATCTGTCCACGCCACCCTGGGGAGGCGCTCTGTATTGCTAGCTACGCAGAGCCTCGATTGCTGCTTTCAACCTGGCTCCGTACTCAGCGTCCGCAGCGGCGAAGTTGGCAAGAGACCGTTCGATGATCTCATCCTTGGATACCTGGGACAGGTCGCCTGCGATCGAAGCTATGAGTCGGTCCTGTTCGGGTGGTGTCATCACCCGGTACAGCGCACCAGCCTGTGCGAATTCGTCCGTGTCCCGGTCGTCCCATTCGTAGGTGCCCGACATGCCACCAGCGATGCCGGCATAGTGCGGTTCATCGGTTTGGACTGGTCCGCCGAAGCTGTTCGGCTCGTAGTTCTTGTCCATGGCACCGTTGTCGTCGAATCGCATGAGGCCGTCCCGGCCGTAGTTGTCGACCGTTGCTGCTTTGGGCGTGTTCACGGGAAGTTGCGTGTGGTTGATACCGAGTCGGTACCGGTGGGCGTCGCCATATGCGAACAGTCTCCCCTGGAGCATCTTGTCGGGGGATGGGCCGATTCCGGGCACGAAATTACCTGGGTCGAAGCCTGCTTGTTCGACCTCAGCGAAGTAATTCACAGGGTTGCGGTTGAGCACCATCTTGCCGATCGGGATCAGCGGATAGTCGGCGTGCGGCCACACCTTGGTGACATCGAACGGGTTGATGTGGTAGGTCTGTGCGTCCGCGTCAGGCATGACCTGAATGTTGACGGTCCACGAAGGGAGGTTCCCCGCATCGATCGCTTCCATGAGGTCGGTGGTGTGCGATTCGGGGTTCTCACCTGCAACCTTGGCCGGCTGATCTCCGGTGAGACATTCGATACCCTGATCCGTCTTGAAGTGATACTTCACCCAGACGCGTTCACCCTCGCTGTTGACCCACTGGAACGTGTGGGATCCGTACCCGTTCATGGTGCGGTACGACGCCGGAATCCCGCGGTCGCCGAACAGCCACGTGAACATGTGGGTGGCTTCAGGTGACAAGCTGAAGAAATCCCAAACGTTGTCCGACTCCTGCTTGTTGGTGTGCGGGTCCGGCTTCTGGGAGTGGATGAAGTCAGGGAACTTCAGGGGATCGTGGATGAAGAAGATCGGCGTGTTGTTGCCCGTGAGGTCGTAGTTGCCGTCCTCTGTGTAGAACTTGACAGCGAAGCCTCTGGGGTCGCGTACCGCTTCGGGGGCGCCACGGCCACCAGCAACGGTGGAGAAACGCACGAGGACGTCTGTTCGCTTGCCGACTTCGGACAGGAACTTCGCATGTGTCCATTGGGACACGTCCCTCGTGAGTTCGAAGTACCCGTATGCCCCTGAGCCGCGTGCGTGCACGATGCGCTCTGGAATGCGCTCACGGTTGAACTTCGCAAGCTTCTCGACCAGGTGGTGATCCTGGATCAGGACCGGTCCTTGTACTCCTGCGGTCTGGGAATTCTGATTGTCGGCTACCGGTGAGCCAGAGTCTTCTGTGAGTCGACGAGGGGCCATGATTCTCCTTTGTTGCTGGCCAGCAGATGGGTGCGGAGTCGCGGGTTGATGCAACCTGCCGGCTTCGCGGTGTTTCCCGATGGTGTGACGCCCATGCTAGGCGGACGTCGGTCTCCACGGAACGGGTGTGGTCCTTGGCTCAGGAGCCGTGAACTGCAAGAATCGTGCGGTACAGCGATGAATGGAGAATGATCATGCCCGAAATCGGGAAAAGACTCGCGGCCGAACTGTTGGGTACTTTCGTACTTGTTCTCTTCGGTAGCTTTGCGATCTTCAGCGCGAACTTCGGCAATGTCAATGCTGAAGGCATACCGTTGCCCCAGGGGACGCCGGTACTGATCATCGCCTTCGGGTTCGGACTGGGTCTTCTCGTCGCGCTGTACGCGTTTGGTGAAGTTTCGGGCGGCCACTTCAACCCTGCGGTGAGCCTGGCGATGTGGGTCGATCGGAGACTTGATTCGAGATCCTTCCTCCTGTACATGGTTGCCCAGATCACAGGGGCCGTGCTCGCCAGTCTCGTGACGTTGGCGGCGTTCTCCAAGGCCTTCGTAGCATCGACGGCGACGGTGCCGAATCTTGCGCTTGGTGTGTCGGATACCGATGCCTTCCTGCTCGAGACATTGTTCACTGCCGTCTTCATCGCCGTGATCCTGAAGGTTACGAAGAGCAGCGCCTTCGCCGGTACCGTGTTCCTGGCGATTGCGTTCACGTTGCTCATCATCCACGTGGTGCTCGTCCCGTTGACAGGGACCTCCGTCAACCCGGCCAGGACACTGGGGCCAGCGATCGTGGGTGACAATTACACGTCGATCTGGGTCTATATGATCGCACCGATGGTCGGTTCGATCATCGGTTGGGGAGCATACAAGCTCGTCACATCAGGCGATGCGGCGACCGGCTGAGTCGTAGACGGCTTCGAAGAAGGGGAGGGGGCCACCGAGGTGGCCCCCTCCCCTTGTCGAGTTGGTGTGTAAGCCGGATTCTGTCGAAGGACGATCATCTATCTGGGATCGGCGTTACCGCACGACCTCACGCGACCTACCCGGAACGTAACGGACGGGCAGCCCTGTTCCTGCATGGTCTTGCTCCTGACGGGGTTTACCTAGCCACCCCGGTCACCCGGGATGCTGGTGAGCTCTTACCTCACCGTTTCACCATCGCCTGTGCCCCGAAGGGCCATCGGCAGTCTGCTCTCTGTTGCACTGTCCATCGGGTTGCCCCGCCTGGGTGTTACCCAGCGTCATGCCCTGTGGAGTCCGGACTTTCCTCGACTTCGCAGCCGCGATCGCCTCACCAACT
>JAMBLL010000304.1 GCA_023336765.1 Actinomycetes bacterium
CTTCTGGTTCCTCCCTCGGCTCTTTGGACGGGGGAGGTGGCCGAGCGCAGCGAGGTCGGAGGGGGCACTTTGAGGGTGTGCGAATTTTGGCGCCAAAGCCCTCCTGCCCCGTGTCACTGTCTCGACACTGAGCATTCGTTGTCGGCCAATTCTGGGGATGCGCCGTCCACGAGGACGATCGTGCTACCGCCAGAACACGATGTCTCCGTGACGCTGCCCGATGTCGACTCTGTGAAGACGATGCCGGCGGACTCAGTGTTGCCGATGGAGGTCATGGAGATATCGGCAGTTGCGTCTTCATCCACGAAGATCCCGAAATCGGCTCCGTCGATCGTCAGCTCTGAGAGGGTGGCTGTCGCCGACCCTGTAATGAGCACCGCTGCGCTTGTCAGGTCGGTGATGGTCTCCCCGTCGATCTCAACGCTGGCAGAATCTCCGACCTGGATGCCGTTGGCCAGGGCCGAATAGCGGTTGTTCGACAAGATGCCTGATGCCTGTTCCACGTAGAGGACCGCAATGCCCTCCTCCCCCGTCAGACTATTGCCCGTGATCGTAGGTGAAGCGTCACCACCGATCTGGATACCGATGTCGACAACCTCGATGATGTTACCGCTGATCGTCCCGGTTGCCTCCTCAGCTGCGAGAATCGCCGCTAAGGCGCTTCCCGTGAAGGTGTTGGACTGGATCACCGGCTGAGCAGTTCCAGCAAGGGATACAGCGATATCGTCCTCACTGAATGTGTTGAGGTTGATCAAGGGGTGTGCCTCATCAGCGATGATGATGCTCCGCTCAGAACCCGAGATGAGGTTCGACCGAATCGTCGATCCGGCGTTGCCGCCGATTTCGATGCCCGAGGCACCGTTATCCGTGAAATCGTTCCAGGCGATCTGTGGGTTGGCTGAATCTTCGAGAACGCCCCCCGCAACGCTGTTCGCCTCAATCGTGTTGTATTCAACCCTCGGCCGTGACGATCCGCTGGAGCCGAACCCGACCTGATTCCGAGCGATCGTACTGTCAGAGATCGATCCACCGCTCTGGTCGAAGAAGCAGGCTCCGCATGCCACGTTGTCGACGATCGTCGTCTCCTTGATCACAGGACGCGCTGTTCCAAAGACGGCGATTCCGATGGCTGCATTGTCCGAGATAGTCGTAGAGATGATGGTGACCACGGACTCGTTCCCGAAGTCATCAGGCGCAGTGGTGAGTGCGATTCCGTGACCGTCGGCTCCTGTTTCCTCGTCAACCACTCCCCCCGAGACGACAACACGATCCAGGAAGATGTCACCGCTAGCTCCAACGATGACGGTGCCAGGTTCCTCTCCCACATGTTCAACAGTCACACTCTCGAGTACCAAGGAACCGTTGGTTGACACGATGACCGCGGCGTTTCTGGCGGACGATGCGATCGTCGCGGTTCCAGATGTTGGCCCGTCGATGGTGATCGGCCGGTCGATGAAGAGTGTCTCGGCTACCTCATAGGTACCACTCGTCAAAGTGATGTGCGATCCCGGTCCAGCGATTGAAACTACCTCGGCGAGGTCATCATCGGGGGTGAGGGTTGTCGTGATCGCCTCGGATTCATCCACAGGTGGGTCTCCTCTCAGCGACGCAGCGAGTGGGCGGCCAACGGGACCCTCCCCGGTAAGCGTCGTGGCGGATGCGATCAGATCATCCGAGAACAACGCCATGTCGCAACCATGTCCCTCGGCCGTTGCTCGGGACTGATCGATCTGAGCCTCGATCTCGGTCAGCCCTGGGACCTGACCATCGGTGAGATCTTCAAGTGTGTACGTTGCAAAGCCGTCCACGTACTCCTGAAGGTCGTCAACAAGATCTGAGCCGATCTCGGCACAACGCACCCGTGATTCCTCAGCGGGATCGGTGGTCGATGGGGTCGCTTCAGAGTCCCCGGTACAGGAAGCGACGAATACGGCTGTGACCGCTGCCAGAAGAACGATTCGATGCATGTTCATCCCAGCACCTTACCGGTGCCCAGACGCTGACTCAGGTCGTCGACATCGAGCGATTTCGCAACCCAGTCCTGGACGGACGGACTGCGAACATCCAAACAGAGATGGCCAGTGCGAGCCATACGAACGGGGTCGCTGGCGCCGGGATCGCAGACGAAGCATTCGTGGTCACGGAGCTGACAAGCGATGAAGCGGTTGCCAGGCGGAGGCCGGAATCTGATCGAGCGGGAGCGGCGGTGTCTTCCAGAGACGACGTGTCGACGCTCGGAGTGATCGGGGCAGTTTCAACGGTCGAGTAGGATCGAGAAGCTTCGGTCACCATTGGTTGTGATACGGCGACCTCGTCGCGTGCGGTTGCCCCAGTTGCAGCCTGTGAGAGACCGTTCGGATCCAGGTTGGATGCCATGATC
>JAMBLL010000305.1 GCA_023336765.1 Actinomycetes bacterium
GTCGGCGGTCTCGAGCTTCCCGCTCCGCAGAAGCGACACCATCGTGTCTGACACGACATCAGCCGCGTCCGATGGTCCGACGAGTGCCGTTGCGAATCTGGTTAGAGCATCCCGGTGGTTGACATACACACCGACACCAGGCCCGACATCTTGTTGATGCTCGCTCATTCGTTGCACATCCACCTCACAACCATACGTCGCCACCGCACCCACGAATGGGTGTCACCGGATATGACAAAGACCGATGAGATATGATGGCGTGCGATCAGGGAGACACATGACACAGTTTGAGCCACGCGATCCGGATTGGGAAGACACTGACGACCCTCAGGACTTTGGCGTCCAGAACCGCCGGATATTGCGGTTCTGGACGCCAAAGTCCAAAGGTGGCCCGGGGCACGAATAGGAACGTCTATTGGCTCGCGTGACCGGATTCCATCCCGATACCGGCTCTTCAGCAAGTGCTCACCGGGCCACTGCCATCATACACCGTCCGGTCGATGCCGGAGGAATTCATTCCAGCGTGCCATGTCGTGATACATTCCGGACATGATTCACGCGATCTCATTGAGCCACCACGACGATGCAGTGCGAACCTGACAAACGCATGCTCGCAGCGGAGGCCGCAGCGCTAGAGGAGAACGAAGACGACCTGGCCGAAATGCTCGCGGTGGCCAGGTTCATGGGGAACCTAAGAACGCCGGGCGATCTCTTCACTCTCGAGATGTCTCAGGCAATCGATCAGCGTAAGAACGGTGATGCGACGAACAGCAAGGACTATGTGAATGGCTGATCACGATCTGCATCTGGCACGGACACGACCGAAGTTTCGGCGTGGGTTCGCATCTGATTGGCCGGACATCTGGCCCATCTTCCATGCTGTCGTCGCAGCGGGAGACACCTACCCGTATCTTCCAGATATCAGTGAGTCCGATGCACGCGCGGCGTGGTTATCGAACCGAGCAACGCGGAGAGTGACGTACGTGGCCGAACTCGAGGGCGTCATCGTCGGGACGGCATATCTCAGGCCGAACCAGGTTGGAATGGGCGATCACGTGGCGAACGCAGGCTGGATGATCGCACCAACCGAGAGCGGCCACGGGATCGGACGACTCTTCGCGCTCCACATCCTCGAAGAAGCGAAACGGCTCGGATATCGCGCCATGCAGTTCAACGCTGTCGTCGCCACCAACGAACGGGCGCTCCGACTATGGACATCCATGGGATTCGAGATTGTAGGAACGGTGCCAGACGCGTTCAGGCACGCCACAAACGGTCTGACCGACATCCACATCATGTACAAAACTCTCTAGTTCTAGCGTCAGGAGAGCCAACATGTTGGCCGAGGTGACGCCAGAACCTCTGGGAGCGGCGCTATATGTCGAGGGCTTCGGGGCCGAAGGACATCGGGAGGAGATCTTCGAGACTCACCGGGTGTGTGGCTCCGTCTGGTGTTTGCAGGATGACCCTCTCGACACCGAACTCGCGCATAATCTGGCGGCAATTACCGCATGGTGTGCATGGATCCCCGTCGAGGCATACCACCGCCACGGTCGAAATCGAGGTCGCTCCCCCCGCAATCGCTGAGGTGATGGCGTTCGCCTCGGCGCAAATCGATGCACCGAATGCAGCATTCTCGACGTTCGCTCCGGTGATGATCGACCCGTCGTCTGTGACGATCGCAGAACCGACGCGGAAGTGCGAGTACGGCGAGTAGGAGCCTTCGGCAGCCTCAGCTGCGTGTGTCAGGAGTTCTTCGTCCGTCATCGTCACCTCGCTATCAGTGCCTCGATAAAGGCCTCGGGCTCGAATGGTAGAAGGTCGTCCATACCTTCGCCGACGCCGATGAACTTGATGGGCACGCCAAGGGTTCGCTCGACGGCGATCGCGATGCCACCCCGTGACGTTCCGTCGAGTTTCGTGAGCACGACACCCGTGATACCGATCGTTTCTGCGAAGGCCTTCGCCTGAATGAGACCGTTCTGTCCCGTTGTCCCGTCAAGAACGAGAAGAACCTCATCGATCTTTCCCGCCTCACGCTCGAGCACACGAGCGACCTTGGAGAGTTCCTCCATCAGGTTCTTCTGGCTGTGCAGGCGTCCGGCGGTATCAACGATCAACACGTCGGCGTTATCGCTCCTGGCTCGCTCATACGCCTCAAAGGCAACAGAAGCTGGATCCGCACCCCGTGCACCTGAGACGACAGGTACCCCGACCCGATCCCCCCACGTCCTCAGCTGAGTATCAGCCGCCGCACGGAACGTGTCCGCCGCACCGAGAACAACGGTGGACCCCGACGACACGAGGTCCTTCGAGATCTTCGCGATGCTCGTCGTCTTCCCCGTCCCGTTGACACCAACCACGATCAGCACCGCGGGAGAGCCATCGAGATGCAAAGACCTGTCCTTGTCGACCAGGATCTCATCGAGTACTTGCTCGAGAAGAACCCGTGCCTCATCTCCAGTTTCCGGATTGGATGCCTTGACCGCATCGACGATCTCTGCTGCCGTCTGAGGACCAACATCAGCGAGAACGAGGGCATCTTCGAGTTCCTCCCAGTCATCATCGCTGAGATGTTGGGAAGAGAACAGGCCGCTGAGCGAACTGACAAGGGCACCACGTGATTTTGCAAGACGGTCGCGCAGTCCTTTGTCGGCCTTCGCCTCTGGCTTCGCCGGTTTCGGAATCGCGGTCTTCGGTACCGCCCGACCGGCGGAGTCGTCTTCGATCTTGCGGCGTCTCAGGACGAAGAACGCTGCGATCGCCACCGCCGCCACAACAGCAACGAGAATGACTATCAGGATGGGGTCCACACGCTACCTCTCGGGTTCGAAGAAGGGCCGCCTAAACGGTAACGGTGCTCATGCGCTTCGAGATCACTTTCGATGATCCTCCCGGCTCGAGAGTCACGCCATAGAGGACATCGGCCGCTTCCATCGTCTGCTGCTGGTGTGTGATGATGACCAACTGCACACTGCCACTGAGCGTTTCGACGAGTCGCAGGAACCTGTGGAGGTTCGCATCGTCAAGCGCAGCTTCAACCTCATCGAGCACGTAGAACGGACTCGGCCTGGCGCGGAAGACCGCGAATAGGAACGCAAGCGCTGCCAACGACCGTTCGCCACCACTGAGCAAGGAGAGTCTCCCGACCTTCTTTCCAGCAGGCTGAGCTTCGACTATCACGCCTGCTGTCAGCGGGTCATCGGAAACCTCGAGCCGTAACCGACCCTTACCGCCGGGGAACACGAGCGAGAAGTTCTCCTCGTAGAAGTTAGCGATATCAGCAAACGCATCTTCGAAAAGGTCAACCATCTTGTCGTCAAGCACCCTGATGACCTTCTTGAGTTCCGCCCTCGATTCGTTGAGGTCACCCAACTGTTTGTCGAGTTCCTCCACCTCGGCGGCAAGCTCCTCGTATTCACTCGCCGCAAGCGGATTGATCGGCCCCATCCTGCGAAGGTCTGCGCGCAGGGAGTCGAGGCGTTCTTCCATATCGGTGCCCTCAGCGATCTCTGGCTCACCAGCCGCCAACGCGAGTTCTTCGGACGCATCGACATCTCTGCGTAGTGCTTCAAGCGTCGCCTCGTCCCTTACGCTAAGCTCAGCGAGTTCGATATCAAGCTTGTTGACTGTTGATGAGGCGGATCGGACAATGCCCTCGAGTTGTTCTCTCCTCGCTTCAGAACGTGAGACGGTTTCATCCGCGTCCGCAACGTGGGAACGAAGATCACGCTGACGCAGGCGTAGTGCGTCGATGTGGACCGAAACTGCCTCGGCTGCGTTGCGTGCAACATTGCCAGCGTGCTCGAGAGATTCAAGATCGGTGTCGTCGGTGGGTAGCAGCTGAAGTTGGTTGAGGTCCGTATCGACGACCTCCAGTCGTCTGGCACTGATGCGGGACCTCTCTTTGATCCCTGCAAGCTCCGCAGATGCTTGCTGTAGCGAACCCAGAGCCTTCTGCCGACGTATTGCCACCTCGGCCCTTCGAGCGTTGAGTGCATCCCATGCGGCCTGCCTCATCGCCTCCTCGCCTTCGAACTCGGCAACACGTTCTCTCAGCATGCCGATCCGTTCGTCCCGGGATTCCGATGCGTCGATGATCGCACTCGAGCGAACGGTCAATCGATCTGCCTCCTCAAGAGAAGCCACGAGTGCCCGGTCGACCAGGCCCAGCGCTTCGGTGAGCCCACCGAGCTTGGATTCCAGGTTCTCAAGGGACTCGAGCGCCTCCGCGTCTTCGCCACGCGCTGTCTCGAAGGCCCTCGTTGCCCCAGCCATCAGGCTTGATGCGCGGGCAAGGTTGCGCTGAGCAGCCTCAAGAGCGACCGTTGCAGCTTCAAGTGCTGCTGGCCCTGCCCCGTCTGGTTGTGCAACCACCATCCCGTGGGCCGTCACGATGTCCCCCTCAGGGGTCACCGCGATCACTCCGGGAGTGTCGTCAACGATCTGCCAGGCCGTGCTCCAACCCTCAACAAGAACAACATCTCCGAGTAGAGCTTCAGCAAGCCCTCTGTCCGCTCTCGGACCGAGGAGGTCTACAAGGGCATCCACGCCAAAACGGCTGGCGGTGGCACGAGCGAGCGTGGACTCAGGCCGATGTGGGAGGACGATCGAAACACCGCCGGTCCCTGCCGCCTTGAGTGCATCGACGGCGCCACGCATCGAATCTGCATCGTCTGCAGCGTAAGAGGTGCTCCACACTCCAAGGCCAGCATCGACTGCTGTGGCATATTCCACTGGCACGTCGAGACGGCTAACCACGGTCCCCGCGAGTCCTTGCGCCGCCTCGGCGATCTCAACTGCCTGCTCATCGACAAGTCCATCGAGAGCAGCCTGGAGCGCATCGGCCCTCGCCTGACCAGTTGCAACCTCGATGCGAGCTTCATCGTGAATTGCACGGGCCTCGTCAAGCTTCCGACTGGCATCTTCCCTGGACTTGAGCTTTGCGTCGTAGGCCCTTGCAAGCCCCGTTACTGAACTGTCCGCTTTCTGGATCTCGCTATTGAGTCGCTCGATCTCTTCACGCTCATCGGCCACCCGATCTTCCACGACCCGAAGCCGTCGTCCGATCTGCTCGGCCTCATCGGTATCCCGCTTCGCTGCTGTCTCAAGAGCACGCAGGTCTCCGCGCAGTGTTGCAACGACCCCCTCGGTCGGCAATTGGATCTGCTCAGCCAGGGATCGTTCCTCGTCCTCGAGGGTTCCCAGGACAGCCTCTCTACGTTCAACCTCTTCTGTTGCTGCTCGTTCGAGATTGACCGCGTCATCGAGAACGGAGCGCAGATCGCATGCCTCGATGTCGAGATCCTCCATCCGCTCGTCCGCGCCCTCGCGGCGTGACGAGATGGATCTCGACCTCTCCCTTGCGATGGCCATGATCGACTTGAGCCGCTCCCTGACCGTCTCAAGCCGCGCAGCCGCTGCGGTGTCCCTGTTGAGCTCAGCACGTACCTGACCTGCTGTGATCTTCAATGTCTCGAGTGTCTCGCGCAACTCAGAGAGTTCGGAATCGCCAGCTTCGAGGGAATCCTTTGCGTCCCTTCGTTCGACCGTTGCGGTGCTCAGTCGAGACCGCAGCGAGCGGAGCCGTTCGCCGCCCAGCCATAGTCCGATAGCGACAGACTCTGATTTCACAGAGTCATACCTCGCTGCCGCGTTCGCTTGCCGCTTCAAAGGACGGAGCGCCCTTGCCTGTTGAGCGAGGATGTCTGTGAGCCGTTCGACGTCGTGGTCGGTCCGTTCGAGTCGCCTGACAGCCCTGTCGCGTCTGGAGCGATGCTTGGTGACTCCGGCTGCTTCCTCGATGACCGCTCTGTGCTCCTCTGGTCGGGCGTTGAGCGTTTCTCCGATCTGTCCCTGGCCGACCAGGACATGCTGCTGCTTGCCGATCCCACCATCGGACAGCAGGTCCTGGATGTCAAGAAGCCGACACGGCGCGCCGTTGAGTTCGTACTCGGATGTGCCATCCCTGAACAGTCTCCTGGTGATCGTGATCTCGGCCAGATCGATGGCCATGATCTGGTCATCATTGGCAAAGGTGAGCGCGACCTCGGCGCGCGACAGCGCTGGCCTGGTCTCCGTGCCAGCGAAGACAACGTCCTCCATCTTCTCGGTCCGAAGCGACCGTGTGGCCTGGGTCCCCATGACCCACGCGATCGCATCGAGGATGTTCGACTTGCCCGATCCGTTCGGCCCTACGACCACGTTGAAGCCGGACGAAAAATCCAGCTGCGTTCTGTCTGCGAACGACTTGAATCCACGAAGTGTCAGTTGTTTGAGTTTCACGAATCATCAGGTTACCACGCTGAATTACACGTTTGTAATCTTTAGAGAACACAGAACACAGAACACAGAACACAGATGCCAGCAGAGAATCCGACGTCCCCCTTTCAACCGCAATCCACGAAGTGCGGCTGATCGCCCGTTTCTTGCGTCCCCCTTTCA
>JAMBLL010000306.1 GCA_023336765.1 Actinomycetes bacterium
AGGCGGTAGTCGTCATCCTTGAGATACAGCGATTTGCGAAGCCCGGGTGGCAGCTGGTAGATGAAACAGAACTCACAGTGGTTGTCACATGTCTGGACCCTGTCGAATATGGAGGAGCCGAGCCGAAGGCCGAGAGGCTCTCCCTCAGCCTTGTTGATCGTGGTCTCGAAGGTCTCCCCGTCTCGAAGCATCGATACGTTCGGATTCACGTCGTCGACGAGTTGCTGATACTCGATCACATCGTTGGGAATGACACCATTGATCGACACGAGCTCATCGCCCGCGGCGATGCCTGCACGCTGTGCAGGGGTGCCTGGGAGAACATCGAGAACACGAGGGAAGGACATGGGAGGAAAGCTTACAGCCGACAGCTATCAGCTATCAGCTATCAATGAGCAGGGTGAGTTCCACGCGACGGTTCTGCATGATGCCGGGTGTAAGCAGTCGTCGACGTACCGTGCGGGTTTCCAGTATGGCTGTTGGCTGTGAGCTGTAAGCTTCCCCCTATGGTTGAAAGAGTTCTACTCGCTGAGCCGCGCGGGTTCTGCGCCGGCGTTGAGATGGCGATCAAGGCACTCACGTGGATGGTGCAGGTCTTCGAGGCACCGGTGTATTGCTATCACGAGATCGTGCACAATGCCGTTGTAGTACGGGCGTTCGAGGAGGCGGGTGTGGTGTTCGTCGATGACATCGCAGAGGTTCCCATCGGGAGACCGGTGATGCTGTCTGCCCACGGCTCAGCCCCAGAGGTTGTCGAGGAGGCTTCGCTGCGTTCCTCGGTCATGGTCGACGCTGTTTGCCCGCTTGTGACGAAGGTGCACCATGAGGTCAGGAGCATGTCCAGGAAGGGCTACGACATTATCTACATCGGCCACCGGGGTCATGACGAAGCCTCCGGAGCGATCGCCGAGGCACCTGATGCAGCACAGCTTGTCGATCCCAGAGAGGGGCTTGGTGATTTCTCCCCCGCTGACCCGCACAAGGTCGCACTCCTTGCCCAGACCACGCTCGGGCTGTACGAGTGGGAAGGCGTACTCGACGACGCACGCTCGCAGTACCCCGAGCTTTGGACTGCAAGGCGCGGGGATCTGTGTTACGCAACGACGAACCGCCAGACAGCGATCGAAGAACTTGCCGCACAGTGCGATGTTGTGCTCGTCGTTGGGTCGGAGAATTCATCCAATACCCAGGCTCTCGTGCGTGTAGCAACAAAGGCAGGTGTGAAGGCACACAGGGTCGATGGACCCGAGGATGTCGACAAGGTATGGTTGGATGGAGCCACCACGGTGGGGGTAACAGCTGGAGCATCGGCTCCAGATCAGCAGGTACAGAGCGTGATAGATGCTGTGGCACCGTCCAAAGGCATCCATCTCATGAGGGTGACCACCGAGGACGAGTACTTCCCTCTGCCACCCCAGTTGAGGCGGCTCATGCAAACGATCCAGGCGCTGGTCGAGGGCAGCGTTGCATGCTCTCAGCCACGCGAGAAGGGTCCAATCGAGCACGACAGGGAGTTCTCGGCGACGAGCGCCCTCTCAGTACTTGGTGTGTAGCAGGCGCTCGTGGTCCCGGTTCCAGAGATCTATCTCAGCCTTCATACCATTCGAGTCGTGCATCGAGTTCGGTCCGAGCACGCGCGTGCGTCTCGGGACCCCAAACGCCGTCCGCGGTAACACCAAGGGCCTCTTGGAGGCTCTCGACCCCAGCGGCCACGTCGCTGTCGTAGAGATCGCTTGAAGGCAACTCCGCGTATCCGAGCGCTTGAACGACCCCACAGATCAGTTGGACGCGCGGGTCGCTGTCACCAACGTGGAACAATTGAGGCACCTCGGGACCAGGGGAGATCGAGCCGTCCAGAGTGCCATGGGTGCCGGATGGAGACAGAGCGCGGACGAAATCCATGAACTCCTCGATGTCGAATGCACCAGGGTCCCAGTGGGTGTTGTTCGGCACGTGCTCATGACCGCAGATCCCGTTGAAGTCCTCCCATTGATCCTCGGTAAGCCTTTGGGCTGCCTTCTCTCCGTACGACCCGGTTGCCGACCAGGTCTGAGGGAAGACATCGATATTGATATCCCCGAGCGCCGATGTGATCTCTTGCACAAGCCCCGCAAGGGCCTTGGATAGAGCTTTGGGGAACTTGCCCTTGTTCCCAACGATACCCGCTTTTTCCTGGTCGCCGATGTAGGTGATACATTCGATCTGAATGCAGTGCGCTCCCATGTGGTTGGTCTCGATCGTTCCACGGTTGTGCCTGAGCGCCGATGCGGTTCGGTCGAGTGAGATGTGCTGCCAGATCCGCACCGACCCCTTCTCCTCATTGGGCAGTGATCCCGGGTCGCCGACACCGATCGTGAAGTGGGGCGCAACGCTCCCCTCCCGGTAGCCGGGAAGTCTGGCGGTCTCGGTAGTGTGGATCACGATGCGTGACGGTGCGTCGCTGCGTCGCGGTACGGAACCAGGCTTGTTCGGGAATGTCTTCTTCTTTGCTACCGGCAGAAATATGGACATGAATGGCTTCTCCCCTTGTGTGGGGCACATCCTACGCGCACGCTCCGGCTTTGGCGAGCAGGAGGTTCGGATTCGTTACGTCGGCTAAATAGGCGACCCGGTTCACAGTCGACAGTCCACAGTTCACAGTTCACAGTTCACAGTCAGAAAACCAACACCAGCACGAGTGTCTCGGGCGCTTGCGGATTCGGACAACGGAGAACGGAGAACGGAGAACGGAGAACGGAGAACGGCTGTTCCCCATCCACGATCCTCAAGCGATACGCTCAGCTTTTCATCGTGTCGAGGACCGCTTCGACAACCTGCTCGATGCCGATGTCGCTCGTATCGATGATGGTTGCGTCAGAAGCTGGTCGCAGCGGCGACGCCTTCCTTGTGGAGTCAGCCTCGTCCCTGGCCTGGAGCGCCGCCGCGATCTCTGCAACTGAGGCCTCCCGAGCTTCGTCGTCTCGTGCCCGTCTGGCGGCTCGCACGTCCTGACGTGCTGTGAGATATATCTTATTTCGGGTGTCGGGGAAGACGACGGTGCCGATATCGCGTCCCTCAACAACTGCATCGCCTCCGTGGCGGGCAACCCATGCACGCTGGACCGCAACGATCTCAGCCCGAACCTCAGGGTGGGCTGACACCGTACTTACCTTCGAGGTGACGCGGTCGGTGCGGACTTCTTGTGCAACAGAAACACCGTCGAGGAGCACACCCTCTGTGCCGTAGTCGATCGAGAGGGATCGGACGACCTCGAGCACAGCCTGCCCATCGCCGATATCTACGTCCGCGTTGAGCACGGCCAGTGTTGCAGCTCTGTAGGTCGATCCTGTGTCGAGATACGCAAGGTTGAGGGCAATGGCGACTGCACGAGATACGGTGCTCTTTCCGACACCGCTTGGCCCGTCGATCGCTACGACCACAGTGACTCCATCGTTGCGTAGAAGCCAGGCCAGGAAACGGAAGCGACCTCGGCATCGGTGATGATCACCGTGTCGAGCGCTTTCGTTGCCGCGACCGCTCCGGCCATCGCGATGCGATGATCCGATGCCGTATCGATCGTTCCTCCAGCGAGGAATCCGGTGCCGACGACGTCGAAGCCGTCGGGCCTGGGCTCAATGCCACCCTCAAGGGATCGCAGCATGGCTACAACGGCATCGATCCTGTCCGATTCCTTGGTTCGCAATTCCGCAGCGTCTGACACGGATGTGATGCCTTCTGCGTAGGCAGCAACCACAGCAACGAGCGGTAGTTCGTCGAGAGATGATGCGACGAGATCTCCGTCGATCGAGATCCCGTGGAGGTCACCACCTTCGACGGTCACGGTTCCCACGGGGTCCCCTCCCGTTGAACCGGTCACCTCAGCGTGGACGATGGCACCCATGTCATCGAGAATCTGTAGGAATCCAAGCCGGCCCGGGTTGAGAGAGATCCCCGGCGTTGTGATGACGGCTCCTGGCTCTATCGCTGCTGTTGCCCAGAGGTAGGCAGCAGACGATGGGTCGCCAGGAACCTCGTACCTTGCTGGTGGCAGGGACCCGGGTTCAACCGTGAACGCGGTGGGAGACGACCAGTGTCCGCGTCCCACCGCTGTCAGCCAACGTTCGGTATGGTCTCTGAAGCCTGCCGGTGAGTCGATCGTCGATGCCGTGTCGGCAACAAGGGCGCCATATTCGAACGCGGTGCGCACCTGAGCTGATGCGACTGAGATACTGACGGACGCTCCATGGACGGACGTTGCGCCCCCTACAACGAGCGGCGCCGTGCCATCGGGAGATACGGAGATAACACCACCAAGCGCTTCAAGCGGGGCGACCAGTCGTGTCATGGGTCGACTCGACAGCGATGGATCGCCGGTGAGCGTCACCTGTATCGGGGATGTCGACAGAATGCCTGCAAGTTGGCGCATCGTCGTTCCTGAGTTCCCGCAATCGATCGGTTCACGCGGACCATGCCAACCCTTGACACCGGGGGAACGTACCTGTTCGCCGATGATCGTAACGCCCAGGCACTCGAGCGCGGCGATCGTCGACGCTATGTCTTCACCTGGACCGAGGCCGGTGACGATGCTGTCTCCCTCTGCCATTGCAGCGAACATCAGGGCTCTGTGTGATACGGACTTGTCTCCAGGGACCGTGACTGTTGCCTTGAAGGAACCCCCAGGGCCTGAGAGTGCAAGGTCGGTCATGAAGGCTTCCTCTTGTCTGCGAGGGTGTAAAGGGAGCGCGTTTCGTCGAGGGTGAGTGGACGGTACGAACCAGGCGTGAGGCTCCTGTCAACGATCGGTCCGATCGCCGTGCGAACAAGTCGTTCCACGGGTATTCCGAGCGCGTCGAACATTCGTCGAATCTCGCGCTTTCGGCCTTCAGCCATCACCAGTTCGACGATCGTACGAGTGGTGCTCTTTGAGAGCACGCGCGCTGAGCGTGCGCTCGCCTGGCCATCATCGAGTTCCACACCGCTGACGAGTCGCTTCACGTCGTCGGTGGGTATGTGGCCTGGTATGAGGATGTGGTAGGTCTTGCCGATCTCGTATCTGGGGTGTGTGACACGTAACGCCAGATCTCCATCGTTGGTCATCAGCATCAATCCCTCAGAGTGAAGGTCGAGCCGTCCAACCGGATTGGTCACGGGATCTTGGGGGACGATCGACCGGACGGTCGGCCTGCCTTGCGGGTCATCCATGGTGGACACGACACCCACCGGTTTGTACATCAGCCAGGTGACGAGAGTCGGGTCGAGAGGAAGCACAACTCCATCGATCGCGACAGTGCTTGTCTCAAGATCGATGCGATCCCCGATGACAGCGGTTGCTCCGTCAACGGTGACGCGTCCCTGCTGAATGAGGACATCAGACTTGCGACGTGAGGCGTAACCCGTGCGTGCTATCAGTTTGTTGAGTCGTTCGATGATGACTCCGGACGCATCGGCATTTCGAGTGTTTCCATGATTTGGCTTGGCGGTACGTGGTCCGCCAGTGGTGGGAGGTCAGGGAGACCTGCGATCCCCATCTTTTCGAGGAACAGAGAAGAGGTCCCGTACAGGATCGCCTGGCCTGGTCCTGGTGCCCGTCCGACCTCGATGATGAGGTTACGACGCTCTAGGGTCCCCATGGCATGTTCCGAGTCGACCCCTCGGATCTCCGATACCTGGCCCCGAGAGACCGGCTGCTTATAGGCAACCACGGACAACGTCTCCATGGCCGCGTTCGACAGCCGTTTGGCGCGGTCTGTTGTGCCGTAGCGTTCGACGTATTCCTTGACAGACTCGTCCGTGTAGAGCCTCCATCCACCGGCCACCTGCTTGAGTATGAGGCCGTGCCCCTCATCGAGCGTGGACGTCAGAGCCTCGAGTGCCTCTGTAACCGTGCCAGGCGTCTCCTGTGTGATATGGACCAGTTCGGCAGTTGTTATCGGTTCATCGGCAACGAAAAGCACCGCCTCGAGCGCTGCTGTGAGTTCGTTCATTCGTCTGCCTCCATGCCGATCATCAACCGGAAGCGTTGATCCGCCGCCTGTTCGTCATAACTGATCTCGATCGGATCGTCGATATCTCCTTGGGTTACTCGCACGATTCCCCACCTGGCGAGTTCCAACAAGGCAAGGAAGTACGCCACCACCTCGACATCGCGGGTGCAATGCGCAACCACATCCTCGAAGTCCGATGTTACGACGGATGCCATCCTTCCCTGGAGATCCACCATGGCGTCCTGGACGGATGGCAGATCGAGATCAAGGTGGTCGACATCGGGTTCGTCGAGAGGTGTCGTGAACACACGCTGTGCGATCGCTGCGAAACCCTCGAGGTTCACGTCGATGATGACGTCGGGTACCGGCTCATACAAATGAGGCGGCAGACCCACCGTTCTCGGGACGTTCCGTTGCGCTGCCTCCATTCTGTGTCTCAGGACGGCTGCAACGTCCTTGAACGTGAGGCATGCGAGAAGCCTTGCGAGTAATCGATCCCTCTCCTCTGCGAGTGCGAGCTCCTCGTCAATGTCGATCGGTTCGTCGTCCGGGAGCAGTTGGCGTGCCTTGAGTTGGATGAGGGTTGCGGCGATCAGCAGGAACTCACTGGTCACGTCGATGTCGAGATCCGTCATGAGATCGATGTACTCGAGGTATTCGTTGACCAGGTCGAGCAGGTTCACCTCCGTGATCTCGAGCTGATGCGATGTGATCAGCTGGAGAAGCAGGTCGAGAGGACCCTCGAATACGCGGGTTCGTACTTCAAATGACATTGGAAAGACAGCCTACAGAGCACAGAGCACAGAGCACAGA
>JAMBLL010000307.1 GCA_023336765.1 Actinomycetes bacterium
CGACGGTGCAGCGTCGTACCTGACAACCCCCACCAAACCCTGACGCTCCAGGACTTTGGCGTCCAGAACCGCAAGATATTGCGGTTCTGGACGCCAAAGCCCTAAGTACCCAGTCCGAGGAGGGTGCGTTTGGCTGTGAGGTAGGCGGTATCGGTGATGTCTCCTGCGTCGTGGTCATCGTGGAGATCCTCGATTGCGGTGACGATTCCTGACGCTCGGTCGTTCTTGTCCCGCAGTCGTTTGCCCGATGGCGGTGGAACCGGACGGAAGACGAAGTAGAGCAACAATCCAACGTGTGCGCTGAAGATCACGATCGCGCCCCACATCAGTTTCTTACCGATGCCGAGATCCTTTCTGCGGAACAGGTCAATGAACGCTGCAACCCACAACAGAAAGAGCGGGACGACGATTGCGATCACCACGAGAATGTCCGCTGTGATCTCGATATCTTGAAACATCAGCTTATGGCCTCTGCGATGCGTTCGCCCTCGAATATGGGAAGGGCGATGACGTGAATCAACAGGACAATGATGATGTTCGCGAACGTCATGTGCACCTCCCAGGTATCTGATTATCCCCTGCATCGTACCTGAACGCCAGCGATTCGGTATCGTTCACCTGCTCCAACCCGAAAGCCCTGTTCATGCTGCTCGTGAGAAACGTGACCGTTACGGCAGGAGCGCGCACGCTTCTGACCGACGTGTCGTTCACTGTTCAGCCAGGCGACAAGATCGGTCTGGTCGGGCCGAACGGTGCAGGCAAGACAACTCTGATGAGGATCCTTGCAGGGACCGGGCAACCCGTTGTCGGTTCGGTTGCACGCTCTGGTGCGATCGGGTACCTCGCCCAGGACGTTGACGTTGATGTTGACGGAGGCCAGACCGCTCTCGAACGCATACTGACCGCTCGCCAGATCGGCGATATCGAACGACAAATGGAAGAGACGCGGGTGGCAATGGAGGGGGCATCCGATGTGGAGCGGGACAAGCTGATCCATCGTTTCTCGCGTCTTGATGACGAGTTCTCCGCACGAGGCGGATACGTTGCCAAGGCTGAGGCGAAACGATTCGCCTCTGGCCTGGGAATCGCCACCGATGAACTTGATCAGCGCGTTGCAACGATGTCCGGTGGCCAGAGAAGGAGGGTGGACCTTGCCAGGCTGCTCTTCGCCGAGACCGACACGCTTATTCTCGACGAACCGACGAACCACCTGGACCTCGACGCAAAGGAGTGGCTTGTCAGGTACCTGTCCGACTACCCCGGTGGTGTCCTCCTGGTGAGCCACGACCTGCCGCTTCTCGACTCTTCGATCACGACGGTGCTCGCCGCGGGGGATGGCAGTATCGAGCCGTACCGTGGGAACTTCTCGTTCTACCTCGCCGATCGGGAGCGCAGACACGAACAGCGACTCAAGGAACGCAAGCACCAGGACGCAGAGATCGCACGACTCGAGGCGGGGATACAGCGATTCAAGGCTAAGGCTTCGATGGCGAACACGGCTAAATCGTGGGAGACCCGTGTCGAACGGATGCGTTCCAGCCTGGTCGATGTCGCGAGGGAGGTGCGTGAGATCAACGTCTCGTTCCCTCAACCAGTGCCCTCAGGCAAGATCCCCCTGCGCGGAACCGACCTTGCGAAGGCTTATGGCCAGAACGTCGTGTTCGTCGACATCGACATCGTGGTCGACAGAGGAGACAGGCTCGTGATCATGGGCCTCAATGGGGCGGGGAAGACCACGCTCCTGAGGATCCTCGCTGGCGTCGAGACTCCCGATCTTGGTGAGGTCGAAATCGGGTATCAGGTGTCGGTCGGCTACTACGCACAGGAACACGAGGACATCCATCCAACGACGACCGTTCTCGCCCACATGCGTCAGGTGTCAGGGCTTCCCGACCGTGAACTGCGCGCCATACTCGGACTCTTCCTCCTCGCGGACAAGGTCGAGCAGGAAGCGGGGACACTCTCAGGCGGTGAACGGACAAAGCTCGCCCTTGCACGGATCGTGGTAGGCAGGCACAACGTGTTGTTGCTCGATGAGCCGACCAACAACCTGGATCCCCAGGCAAAAGCAGCCTTACTGTTCGCTCTCCAACGGTACGAAGGAACCGTCATCCTGGTGAGTCACGATGCCGAATTCGTCTCCGAACTCGAACCGACCAGGGCGATCGTCATGCCAGAGGGTGACGCCGACTACTTCGATGATTCGATGCTCGAACTCGTCAGCCTGGCCTAAAGAAGTACTACGTACTACATCTTGGTCTGGGCGGCTTCACTCCTCCCGAAATGGCGTTCAGCGGCGACGATCTTCCTCTCGATTCCCATGGACTCCCGCGTCGTGCCAGAATCAAGGGTGTAACAGGAAAGGAACCATGACAGACACAACAGTTCCGAGCACGATCGCTGACCGTCCTCCCCACTACCCCGAGGAGTGGGAACAAGATGCAGTGCTGAGAGAAGGGGGCACGGTCCATATTCGGCCGATCGTCCCTGCCGATGCCGAGGCTCTGCAAGACTTCGTTGCGAACATGTCGTCTGAGAGCAGCTACTTCAGGTTCTTCCGTGTCAAGAGAGAACTCCAACCCGACGAACTCAAGTCATACACCGAACTCGACTACCAGCGCGACATGGCCTTCGTTGCGGTGGTCGAAGGGAACCTGATCGGCGTTGGTCGGTACAACGCTGTCCCGTCCGACCCGACCTCAGCCGAGATCGCTTTCTCCGTTGCCGACGAGTATCAGGGCAAAGGGGTCGGCACGTTGCTTGTGTTCCGCATCGCAGCGTACGCCAGGGCGGTTGGCGTGGAACGGTTCAGGGCCTATCTGCTTGCCGACAACCATGCCATGATGCGGGTCTTCCGCAATGCAGGGTTCCCGCTCAAGCGTGCCATAGACGAGGGTGTGTACACCGTTGATATCCCAACCGAGGAATCGGACGCAGTTCTCCAGGCCGAGGGGAAGGCCGAACAGATCTCAACAGCTGCAAGCTTGCTGCCGTTGTTCTATCCGCATTCGATCGCTGTTATCGGTGCTAGCCGCAACCGGACCTCGATCGGTGGAAGACTGTTCAACAACATCATCAACGCCGACTTCAGGGGACCCGTCTATCCGGTGAACCCCAAGACCGCGGTTGTGCGGTCCATCCCCACGTTCACGTCTGTCAAGGACATCCCCGGTCCCGTTGATCTTGCGTTCATCATCGTGCCGTCACCGTTCGTCCTTGACGTGGTCAGAGAGTGTGCGGAGAAGGGTGTCAAGGGGATCGTCGTGATATCTGCTGGATTCTCGGAGGTCGGTGAGAGCGGTGCAGAAGCAGAGAAGGAGCTCCTCAAGATCACGCGTGAAGCAGGGATGCGGATGGTCGGCCCGAACTGCATGGGTCTGCTCAACACCGACCCAGCGATCAGTCTCGATGGCCAGTTCGGCCCGATCATGCCCCCAAGGGGCAACGTTGCAATGCTCTCCCAGAGCGGTGCACTCGGCCTGGCGATCATCGACTATGCAACCGAACTCGGTATTGGCATCTCGACGTTCGTGTCCGTTGGCAACAAGACGGACGTTTCGAGCAACGACCTCCTGCTGTACTGGGAAGAGGATCCCAACACGGATGTGATCTTGTTGTATCTTGAATCGTTCGGCAATCCGCGAAGGTTCGCACGGATCGCACGCAGGATCGGGATCAAGAAGCCGATCATTGCTGTCAAGTCAGGTCGTACCGCCGCAGGAGCCAAGGCTGCTTCGAGCCATACGGGCTCCCTTGCGAGTCTCGACACGGCGGTCGATGCGCTCTTCGAGCAGGCAGGCGTCATCCGTGTCGACACGCTTGAGGAACTCTTCAACGTTGCGTCGTTGTTGTCGAGCCAACCGCTTCCCAAGGGTCGGAGAGTTGGTGTCATAACGAATGCCGGTGGACCGGCCATCCTCGCTGTTGATGCGCTCGAGTCCCAGGGTCTCGAAGTGCCGACACTCTCTGACACACTTCAAGGCGAGTTGCGGTCCTTCCTTTCAGGCGATGCCGCAGTCGCGAACCCGATCGACATGATCGCCGCAGCAGGCCCTGCCGAGTACAAGCGAGCGATCAAGATGATGCTTGCCAGCGATGAGATCGATGCGTTGATCGCTGTGTACATTCCCGCCTCGGATCTGGGTGTCGCGGAAACGGCGACAGCGATCAGGGAGGCAGTTGAAGAGTCCGACGATGGCAAGACGTTCCTGAGTGTGTACATGAACTCGGCCGGAGTCCCCTCGGAGCTGGCGAGCACTGAGGCGAAGTTCCCTGCGTTCCCGTTCCCCGAGCGTGCCGCGATGGCGCTGCGCAAGGCTGTCGAGTATTCCGAATGGCGCGAGGCTCCGGCCGGAACGGTGCAACACTTCGAGGACATAGACAGGGATGGGGCGCGGCGTGCGCTCGATGAGGCGCTCGTATCGGCCGATGCTGACGGTGAATGGCTCGACCCCGAGGTTGTTGATGCGATCCTCGTCGCCTATGGCTTGTCCATCCCGCAAACTGCCGTAGTGGACACGGTTGAGGAGGCAACCAGGTTCGCGGCAAAGGTCGGCGGTCCCGTCGTGCTGAAGGTCATCTCCCCTTCAGCTGTGCACAAGTCAGATGTTGGCGGCGTCGTGCTCGACGTAGCAGGAGACGCCGACGTTGTAGCAGCTTACGAGAAGGTCACCCACGCGGTACCTGATCCTGAGGGCGTGCTCGTCCAGGAGTTCGTCGCCGGTGGGCACGAGATCCTCATAGGTATGGTCGAGGATCCGAACTTCGGACCGCTGATCGTATTCGGACTCGGCGGCGTTTTCGTCGAACTCATCGGTGATGTTGCGTTCCGCATCCATCCGCTGACCGACATCGATGCACGCGAGATGATCGGGGATGTGAAGTCGGCCAGGCTTCTCGAGGGCTATCGAGGAGGCGAACCCGGCGACATCGAGGGTGTCGTTGACGCATTGCTACGGATCTCCGCGCTCATCGAAGACCTTCCGGAGGTGTTCGAGATGGATCTGAACCCTGTGAAGGTCGGAAAGCCGGGATCTGGTGTGGTTGTCGTCGACGCAAGAATCAAGGTAAGGCCAGCACACGGAACCTGGATACCGTCGCGAACCGATCTGCCATCGAGACTGTGAGGGAAGAACATGCACGTCCGTGACCTGATGACAACCGATGTCGTGGCGGTCGCGCCCACCACGTCGATTCGCGATGCGGCGCGCATGATGTTCCGCTACCGCGTGTCTGGATTGCCGGTCGTGGATCCTGAAGGCCACGTTCTTGGCATCATCACGGAGGGAGACTTCCTCGAGATGGAGCTCAAGCGAGCCGATGGGGGAGAGACAGCCGAGTTCGTGAGCGAAGCGATGTCACATTCTGTGCGGTCGGTCTCGCCGGATCTCGAGGTGATGGATGCCGCACGGTACATGTCCGACCACGACGTCAAGCGGGTTGTTGTCATCGAGAACGGGACGATGACCGGGATCATCTCGCGGTTCGACATCGTTGCTGGGTTCACGAGACCCGACGACCTCATCGAGGACGAGATACGCGAGGATCTCATCAGGCGCGTCCTTTTCGTTGATCCCTCCACTGTCGATGTCACCGTGTCGAATGGCGTCGTGAGGCTCTTCGGCAAGATCGGAACTCGGACGGAGGTTCGGTTGATGGAGGAGCTGACCAGGAGACTCGATGGAGTTGTCGACGTCGACAACGAACTCGAGTGGCGTATCGACGACACCGAACTTTGACCTCTCTCAACACACCAGCCCACCTCGCGCGGTCCGGTTCACTGGACGATTGTGATGTGCTCTTCCTCCACGCCACAGGGTTCTGCAAGGAGGTGTGGCAGCCCGTTGTGGCACCGCTTCTCGACCTTCGACCAGCGACGAAGACCCTTGCTCTTGACATGCGGGGACACGGAGACAGCCCCCGCCCCGACGAACCGTATCGATGGGATCTCGTGACAGATGATGTCCTTGCCACGATGGGTGATCAGTCCCGAATCGTGGGTGTTGGGCATTCGATGGGAGGGGCAGTCATAGCCCGAGCGGCCGCGCTCAGGCCTGACCTGTTCTCCTCGATAGTGCTCATCGAGCCGATCATTCTGCCGCCACCGTATCGGCGGGAAGATATCCCGCTCGCGCTCGCTGCGCAGCGACGCAGGAATCGCTTCGTGTCTCGCGATGCGGCATACGAACGATTTCGGTCGGGCCCGATGGCGACATGGCAACCCGAGGCACTCGCGGCATATGTAGATTTCGGGTTCGTCGACGACGGCAACGGCATCGCGATCAAGTGTGATCCATCGGTGGAAGCAGATGTGTTCAGAGAGGGATGGAACCACGACACATGGGATCTTGTCCCCGAGATCTCGATACCTGTGACGATCGTCGCAGGAGAGCGATCCGATACTCACGCGAAGCCGTTTCTCGATGTGCTCGAAGGGCGGTTCGATCGACCCACCGTGGTCATCGTCCCCGAGACCGGCCATTTCCTCCCCATGGAGCGCCCGGACATCGTCGCATCTCTTGTGGCAGAGGAATTGGGTTAAAAGGAAGAGGCGTAAGTCGTACATCGTAAATCGCAAATCGACTGGAAGTTCACACGGCATCTTCACACGGCATCTTCACGCCGATCGAAGGCCCGATCCCGGCCGACCCCCGGAAGGTGGGCCACGCTCTGGCGATATACGATCTACGATTTACGATGTACTTGGAGGATCAGCGAATAGGGATGGTTTCGTTTGCGGTCGGCAGTGAATCCTTTCTTCCTCTCCCTCGGCCTTTGCGGGGGAGATGTCGAGGAACGAGACAGAGGGGGAAACCAGGTCGTAGCACTCACATCGAACCTGTGCCATCAAACGCGCAGCCGCAGTGGATCTTCGTGGCCTCCCCCTCCGACCTCGCTGCGCTCGGCCACCTCCCC
>JAMBLL010000308.1 GCA_023336765.1 Actinomycetes bacterium
CTCGGGACGCTCCTGTTGTCGGCCTGCACGGTTACAAACTCAACGGTGGGAACGGAGAGTGCATCGACCTCTGTCGCTTCAACGACAGTATTGGCGGCACCTCCAACCACGGTCGTTGCGACCACAACCACCGCGGTCGCATCGACAACCACGGCAGTCGAGGCCATTCCACCGTCTTCAACGACCTCCACCACCACCCTTCCTGAAAGGGAAGCGGTCACGATCGAAGTGCGCTCACGAGGGAGTTGGGGAGCCAGCGAACCCGACGCAGACCTCACAGCGCACAGCATCGACAGGATCACTGTGCATCACACGGCGCGTCCACACGACGACACACCGATGGAGGAGAAACTCCAACGATGGCAGAACTATCACCAATCGATCGGCTTTGGTGACATCGCCTATCACATGGTCATCGGAGCTGATGGGACCATCTATCAGGGGCGAGACTTCGACTATGTGGGTGCTACCCGAACGTCCTACGACCCTGCGGGGCACTTCCTTCCATCACTCGATGGCATGTTCGATGAGCTGTGGGACAGCCCGAATGACGACGATGATGAACCCGATGGCGCCGATGAGCTCTCTGCTGCGCAACTCGGCTCACTGCTCGACCTGCTCGCATGGGCCAGTGTCGAATTCGGGATCCCCCCTGCCGAGATCGCTGGGCACCGAGACTACGCAGCGACCGCCTGTCCGGGAACTGTGGTTCATGAGATGCTCCAGTCTGGTGAGATCGCGGAGCGAGTAGCCGAGAGGATCGATACATCGGACTTCGACCTGGTGTACGTAGACGCATGACGTCAGAACTGTGCACCTATCAGGTGAGGGCCGAATCCTGTTTGGACCAGTAGCGTCGGGTGAACCAGGGGCGGATGTCCTTCGGCTCGGGGGTATCGCCGATTCGGGCGGACCACATCGTGAGAAGCTCGGTGTATGTGTCGAAGGCCTGTTGGCCACTCGGAGCGTATTCCAACCAGCGGGCTTCGAGATCGTTGCGGTCACCAAGGAACAGAGGTGCCAATCTCTCGGGGTCCTTCATCACGACGCGGGCCATGCGCTCGTGACGCCACCACAGGCTCTCTCCGTCGGGAGTGGCATCGGGGATGCGGCCGATATCGACGGGTTCACCAACACGAACCGGCTTGAACAGCGATAGGCACTGGGCAGAGGTTCCAGTTATCCAATGGACCCCTGATCTGAGATCTGATACCCAGCCTGCTGTGCTCGATGATGACGCGACGAGGCCGCCACCATGCATACACGGCATTGCCAGCGTCCCGTTGATGCTTCGATACGTTGGCCACACATCAGGACCGTGGCTTCGGAGCACTGCCATCAGGTCCCCAGGCCCCGTGGCATGAGAAGCTGAAGCTGTGGTGAGGGCCGTGCGGACATCACATGCCGACACCCTGGAGCGGAGGCGGTCCCTGTGTTTGTCGGCAAAACCGGCGATGGTCAGGCCGTTCGAGATCGTTCTCACGCCACTCGTGACTAGCTCAGTCGCCCACTTCGACCCCGCAGTCTCGAGCACGACCGCACCCTTGGGGTCGGCGATGATGAAGCTGTTGTGATACGTGAACGAACGATCGTCATACCCGCATCCTCCACCCTGGCCGTACCGTCCGAGCAGCCCAACGATGACATCCACGGCCTGGTCAGCCGTCGCCGACCGCTCTAGGGCAAGACGCAGAAGATCCATTCCTGTCAGGCCAGTGTCCGCATACGGCTCATCGGTGAACACGGCCTCGTTCCCGATGGTGACACCGTGATCGTTACTCCCGATCTCAGCACCCCACATCCAGAATGGGCGACTGATCAGAACCGCATGAGTGTGGGCAACCTGGGGAATCTCGAGATACGTGCACTGGATAGTGCTCCCCGGATCGTGGTCGGCTGCAGGTATCCACTCAGGGAACTGTGCTTCATTGCCGTCACGGTCCGAGTTCTTGGCGAACATAACCCCGTCAGAATTCACAACAACGATCGTGTCACACATCTTGAGCCCAGCGTAGCTTGTAGATCAACGTTCGATCTCCCCGGGGAGGAGGAACGGGTACACGCGGTGTCTTGCTGTCTTTTGCCACCAACGGTCGGCTTGGCGCAGGCGTTGAAGCAGTTCCCACATACGGGCGTCTGTCCGGTAGTACCTCATCGCCTCGTCTGTCGTTATCGGTGGCGACAGGACCTGGTTCGTTGCCCTGAGCAGGGGTTCCATGACCTGAAAAAGACGTTCCTTAACCAGGTTGCCTGCCATGTCGAGGAGCACGGCCCTCGGGTCGTAGTAGTGGGAGAGGATCTCATCGAGGAGGAATCGTCTCACGGAACCCTGGAGCGCCCACGGCAGTGATGCGATGAATAGATCTGTATCGAGTTGGTCCTTCCCCGATGCGTCGCGTAGGAGAGGTGTCGTGACATCGACGTAGAGGAGTTCATCTCCGTCGACTCCCCAGTTCGATATCTGACCGTCGAGTCCGAGCCAACCGTCCACAGCACCAACCACGATTCCGACAAGTTGTTCAACGCGGTAGTCGACGGTCTCACGATCGGCGGTGCGGAGTTCGTCAACGAGCAGAAGTGGCAGGAGTGGCTGGACGCAGTAGGGCGTATACGGATCGGACCCCACGGAGAACACCTCACTGTCGACCGGCCGAATACCTCGAGCCCGGAGGTCGTCGAGGTAGCGGGCGAGTATCTCCTTGTACTCAGACAGTTGCTCCCCGGTCATGGCAGGAAGCCGTTTCGCTGCGACCGGGCCATCGAGTCCTTCTGCTCGTAGCACGGTTGATATCTCGCCGTACCCGAGAACGTCGAGCGCGATTCCTGTGTTGCCTGACAGGCTCGCTTCGGCATCAGCCTCAAGGCGCTCAAGCACCGCCTGGTCGATCAAGAGAACACACCTCGCACAATCGCGACGATCTCATCTGCCTCATCGTTGGTC
>JAMBLL010000309.1 GCA_023336765.1 Actinomycetes bacterium
CGGAGGGCGGAGGGCGGAGGGCGGAAGGCGGAGGGCGGAGAACGCTTTCTCACATTCTCCTTATCATCTGTTCATCCAACCTTGAAGGTCGGTTGATTCCATATGTGTAAGCCAATCAAAGGGGAGTGTGCATGAAGAAGCTTCTTCTCATGTTCATGGCGTTCGTACTCGTGCTTGCTGCCTGTAGCAGCGACGATGGATCACAGGTGGCCTCAATCGAGGACACCGTTGGATCCGGCGATGGCACAGGTGAGGAGATCGATGCTGACGCGGCCGACCAGGAGGCCATCCTCGAGTTCTCGCAGTGCATACGCGACAACGGTGTGGAGGACTTCGAGGACCCGGTGATCGGAGCGGATGGCTCAATCGAATTCAGCTTTGGTGGCCGCTCCGACGACCCAGAAGGTGATCGAGATGCGATGAGTGCGGCGTTTGAAGCCTGTCAGGAGCATCTCGAGGGCCTCGCGTTCGGCCCGGGTTCGATAGACCTCACGGAGATCGAGGACACCATGCTCGAGTTCGCCATCTGCATGCGTGAGAACGGTGTTGACATGCCCGATCCAGACTTCTCGATCTTCGGAAATGGAGAGGGAGGCCTGGGGGAGGCAGAAGGCGGCATATTCGGGGGTGCGATCGACGTGGAGGACCCCGAGATCGAAGCTGCACTTGAGGCGTGCCAGGAGGTCTTCAGCGGATCTCTGCGCTTCGGCGGTACAGGTGAGTGAACGCACGGCTGACGGCATGTATCTTTCTGCGACCAGGCAGACGGTCCGTACCTGAATGGTTTGTCCAGCGGACGCTTGCGACCAGCCACTCGTGATCCGACGTTCTCATGTCTGTATCTTCTCAGGGTCTTCTTATCAACCGTTCAGGCTTGGTTCAGGATCGCCTGATTGACTTGTGTCCGAACTCAAGATATTGCGTATCGACTGGAGACCGAGATGACACGTACCAAGATCCTTCCCCTGCTGCTGGCCATCGGCTTGCTCGCGGCGGCTTGCAGCGGCGCAGATTCCGACGCCGGTGTGGCGTCTCTCGAAGGCGAGTCAGGCGACGAGCAGTCCCAGGATGCCGTGATCGACTCAGCCACCCAGGAAGAGGCCGTGATGGCGTTTACCGTCTGTCTCCGTGACGAAGGGTTGGACGTCGAAGATCCGATCGTTGACGATCAGGGCAATCTCCGTCCTCCACGACTCCGTGACATCGAGGCCCTGGATCGCGAAGTAGCCGAAACCGCGTTCGAGTCATGCAATGAATATCTTGAGGACGTAACGTTCGGTCTTGATTCTGAGGATCGGACTGAACGTGAAGATGAGCTCCTTGCGTTCGCTGCCTGCGCCCGTGACAATGGTTACGACATGCCAGATCCAGATTTCTCCACGCCACAGTCTCCTGGATCGGGTGGCGGCGGACCCTTCGCCGGACTCGATAGAGAGGATCCCGCGTTCCAGACCGCCCTGGCCGCTTGCAGCGACCTCTTCGGTGCCGGTGCGCCCATTCCTGGCACCGGCGGAGGTCAGGGCTGATGTCCGACACAGAAGGGGACTCAACAGATCGGTCCATCGATCCGGAGTCGACTGACGAGACCCAGACGAATGGCTCACCCGACAGGGCCCCAAAGCCGTGGTGGCGACGTACGTCAACCTGGGTGGTTGGAGTCGGGGTCATCGCTCTTGTGGCCGTCGGAGCCTGGTTTGGCACAGGGAACGATGCGTCCACGACCACCGAAACAGTGGCAGCACTGAACTTCGAAGAGGTGGTGAGGACGACACTTGAGGACGCCACCTCGCTCGAGGGAACTCTCGGCTTTGTCGCTGGCGACCCGCTGGTCTATGCGGGATCGTCCGACGGGATCGTCACGATCACCGCAGGTACCTCAGGGATCGTCACCTCGATGGCCAGCCACGGTGTGACCGTTGAAGAAGGAGAAATCCTCTATGCAACCGATGAGCAGCCGGTCATAGTGTTCTATGGCGACATTCCAGCCTACCGGACACTCAATACACGCTCGGCAGACGGCACCGACGTTATCCAACTCGAGGAGGCCCTCACACGACTCGGATACGACGAGGACGAGGATCTCGACCTGGATGGCGACTTCACCTATTCCACGAAGTACGCGATCGAAGCACTCCAGGAGGACCTCGGCATCGACGATACAGGTGTCCTTGAGTTCGGCTCCTACATCTTCGTTGACGGTCCGATATTCATCGCAGAGACACTGGCTGATGTCGGATCAGCCGTCAATCCGGGGGTGGCTGTCATCGCCACCTCCTCCGTTCCTGGCGGCACGGTCACTGCCCTTGCAAGTGAGGGAGACATCCTCGGCCACGGAGACACCCTCTTTGTCGTCGAAGGGGACCCAGTGACCCTGTTCGTAACCGACGTGCCGTTCTACCGGACCCTGGACGTTGGCTCGGTAGGCGACGACGTTCGCGTTCTCGAGGAGGCTCTCTTGGGCTTCGGCTTTGATGCCGATGGTGCCATGGTCGCGGACGACGTCTTTGATGAGGAGACCACCGTAGCCCTTGTTGCCTGGCAGGCGTCGATCGGTGCGCCTGTTGACGGAGTTCTCAACATCGGTGAGATCATGGTGACCGAGGATCCGATCCGTGTGGCGGCGTCACACATCAGCATTGGGAGCAACGTCAGCCAGGGAACCCAGATCTATACACCCTCAACGTCAACCTCGGTGGTTTCAGTACGGCTGCTGGCTGAGAACCAGGAGCTCATCGTTGCGGGTGACCCTGTCGTAGTAGTGATGCCGAACGGTGACGAGGAACCTGCTTCCGTTGCCACGGTCGGAAACATCGCGATTCGTAGCCAGGAATTCGGCACGTACTTCGAGGTCGAGATCACCCTCAACCGTCAGGGTGCGGCTGCAGGACTCGACGAGGCCCCGGTCGACATTGAAGTGATCGATGATCGGGTCGAGAACGTTCTCGTTGTTCCTGTCACAGCGCTGTTGGCGCTTGGAGAGGGCGGCTATGCGGTCCAGATCGACGCTGGCAATGGGCAGACGCGGCTCATCGCTGTCGACGCTGGCATGTACGCCGATGGGTCCGTGGAGATCATATCGAGTGAACTCGAGGCCGGGATGAGGGTTGTCGTTCCATGAGCGGCTCAGCAACCGGAACCGCACCAGCAGCGGTCGAGTCGGCCAGTGAACGAACCGTCCTCGCCCTTTCGAACGTGACCAAGACATATGAAGGTACACCGCCGGTACACGCCATCCGCGGGATCGACCTCGACATCCGGTCAGGGGAACTCGTGGCCATCGTCGGTCCCTCCGGATCCGGAAAATCAACCCTTCTCCATGTGATCGGCACCCTCGACCGTGCGACCTCCGGCACGGTCGCGGTTGCTGGCTACAACGTCGACGATCTCAGCGACAAACAGCTCTCGTCGCTGAGATCAAGGCACATCGGATTCGTGTTCCAGCAGTTCTTCCTTCTTGCCGGAGAGACGGCATTGGACAACGTCGCCGATGGGCTGCTCTACACCGGAATGCCTCTGAGCGAACGTAGGGCCCTCGCAGAACAGGCTCTTTCTCAGGTTGGCCTTTCTCACCGGATGAATCATGAGGCGACCAAACTCTCTGGTGGTGAGCGCCAGAGAGTCGCGATCGCGAGAGCGCTGATCGGTTCGCCAGATATCATCCTCGCAGACGAGCCGACGGGCAACCTCGATAGCAAGTCCGGTCAGGCTGTCGTGCGTCTCATCGAAGACCTCAATGCAGACGGGACCACGATCGTCGTCATCACGCACGACCACGAGATCGCGTCCCAATTCCCTCGCATTGTCTCGCTTCTCGACGGCAGGGTCGTTGAGGACACGAGGACGGCCGAAGATGGACGTTCCTCATGAACGTAACCCTCGAACCATCCCGCCTCGCCCCGGCAGACATGATGAGGGCTTCCCTGATCGGGTTGAGAACACGCAGGCTGCGATCAATACTGTCAGGTTTGGGAATCGTCATCGGCATCGCAGCAATGGTCGGTGTTCTCGGCCTATCTGAATCGTCCAAGTCTGACCTGCTCGCACAGCTCGATCAGCTTGGAACGAACATGCTGAGAATCGAGGCAGGTACGGGAATCGGCATCGGCAGCGGAGAACTCCCGGAGGAGTCGATCGCGATGGTCTCGCGCGTTGGACCTGTCGAACAGGTGGCATCGATCAGTGATACCGATGCCAAGGTGTACCGCAACGACCTTGTGCCATCGGGACAGACCGGTGGGATCTCAGTCAAGGCTGTTGATGTCAATCTGCTTGCAACTCTCCAAGGAGAGATGGGCTCTGGAGTCTTCCTTGATGAAGCCGCTCGTGATCTGCCCGTTGTTGTGCTCGGATCTGTCGCAGCAGAGCGTCTCGGTGTGACAGACGGTACAAGTGGCACGGTTGTCTGGCTCGGGGACGAATGGTTCTCCGTGGTTGGCATTATGGACACGCTCGATCTTTCGCCAGACCTCGACCGCGGTGCGCTTGTGAGCTACTCGGCGGCAGAGGAGTTCCTCGAACATGACGGCATCCCGAGCACGATCTACGTCAGGAGCGATCCGGATGACATCGACGTAGTGCGCTCGGTGCTCCCTGCAACGGTCAATCCCGAGAATCCTGACGAAGTTGAGGTCACCAGGCCGTCTGACGCCCTCGAAGCGAAAGAGGCCGCCGACCAGGCTTTCACCAACCTGCTTCTCGGACTCGGTGCTGTCGCTCTTCTTGTGGGTGGGGTCGGTATTGCAAATGTGATGGTCATTTCGGTTCTTGAAAGGCGTGGCGAGATCGGGCTTCGGCGTGCCCTCGGTGCAACCAAGGGGCATATCTCCATCCAGTTCCTCGGAGAATCTCTCATCCTCGCGACCCTCGGTGGGCTCGGCGGCGTGGCCCTGGGTGCTGCTGTTACTGCCGCGTATTCGTGGTCGCAGGGCTGGGACGTTCTGATACCGACTGTCGCCATCGTCGGCGGATTGGCCGCCGCGCTGATCATCGGCGTCATCGCCGGATTATATCCCGCGATGAGGGCGGCGCGGGTGTCGCCAACCGAGGC
>JAMBLL010000310.1 GCA_023336765.1 Actinomycetes bacterium
ACTACGGTCCCTACGTGCGTGCCTACGCCATCCGCCAGACTCTCGACAACCTCCTGCGGACATTTCCTATTCGCACCTGCACCAACGCGAAGTTCCGCAGGCATGAGACCACCGGAAAACCGTGTCTGCTGTTTCACATCGAGAAGTGCGCAGGTCCGTGTGTTGGAGAGGTGACCCATGAGCGGTACCAGGAGTACGTCGACGGGCTTGCAGCCTTCGTGAGCGGGGAGAGTGCAGACCTCATATCCGACATCGAAGCTGAGATGCGTCTGGCCGCACAGCGTCAGGAGTTCGAGCAGGCTGCGCGTCTGCGCGACAGGGTCGCAGCGATGAGGCTCGCCCTTGAGCGTCAGGAGCTTGTCACCGAAACCAGGGAGGACTTCGACGTCCTGGCGTTCGACGAGGACGATCTAGAATTCGTCCTCATCGTGTTCAACATCCGCAAGGGTCGGGTCACAGGCCGCAGGACTATGATCGTTGACAGGGTCGAGGACATCGACCGAGCGGAATTCATAGGACGGATGATCGGTGAGCTATACGCACATGACACCCCACCGAAACAGGTGCTTGTCCCCCTTCTTCCGCCCGACATCGAACTGTGGAAACAATGGCTGGCTATTCGACGAGGTTCGAAGGTCTCGCTGAGGGTGCCAAAGCGAGGTGCGAAGCGGTCGATCATGGAGACCGCCGAGGCGAATGCAAGCACCGAGTTCGCGCGCCACAGACTGAAGAGACACTCAGACCACAACGCTAGGGCACGCGCTCTGCGCAGTCTCCAGGAGTCGCTCGACCTTCCGACCTCCCCTCTACGTATCGAGTGCTACGACATCTCCACGATCCAGGGACGATTCACTGTTGCATCGATGGTCGTCTTCGAGGACGGGCTTCCGAAGAAATCCCACTACAGGCGTTTCAAGATCAAGACGATCGAAGGCCAGGATGACTTCGCATCGATGGAGGAGGTGATCCGACGGAGGTTCACGGCGTACCTCGCTGAACAAGAACTCCCCCCAGAGGAACGAGGGGGCTTTTCGTATCCTCCCGGCCTCGTCGTGATCGACGGCGGCAAGGGCCAGTTGGGTCGTGCTGTGATGGTGCTCAACGAGCTTGGTTTGGACATTCCCGTGGTGGGCCTTGCCAAGAAACTCGAGGAGGTGTTCGTTCCAGGGGCGTCTGATCCGATCGTCATCCCGAGGGGCGAGGAGTCGCTGTACCTGCTTCAGCGAGTTCGCGATGAGGCTCATCGATTTGCGATCACGTATCACCGGACGCTGCGCGACAAGTCGATGGTTGGTTCGGTGCTCGATGGTGTTGATGGCGTTGGGCCCACACGGAAGAAGGCACTGTTGCGCCACTTTGGATCAGTCAAGAAGATGCGACAGGCCGAGATCAGCGATCTTGCGAGCGTCGTGCCCGATAAGGTTGCGAGAGCCCTCTACCAGTCCCTTCACGAGGTCTAGGAGAATCATGCCGAGTGTGAACGATCAAGCCCATGTCACCATCATCACAGGGTTATCGGGTGCCGGGAGGTCACAAGCGGCGAACGTGTTCGAGGACATCGGATATTTCGTGGTCGACAACCTGCCGACGGACCTGATAGCTGAGCTGGTCAGGTCGGTTGGCGCTGTTGAGGGAAGCCGATCCCAGGTTGCCGTCGTTGCAGACACGCGGGCCGGAATGAACGCAACGAATCTGGATTCTGCGCTCCGTGAGTTACATAGGGATGGGATACGCACGAGTGTGCTGTTTCTCAATGCGGACGATCGGGTATTGGCTCGTCGATTCGAGGAGACGAGAAGGCCCCATCCTGTCGACGCATCCTCTCTTCAGGAGTCGATAGACACTGAGCGTGAAGCATTCGAAGACGTGCGGGCGATGTCCGATGTCATCATCGACACGACTGACTTCAATGTGCATCAGCTGCGTGACGCGGTGAGGAGTGCGTTCGCGCATGAAGCGGAGCCTGCATCGATGCGGGTGGATGTGATGTCGTTTGGGTTCAAGCGGGGCATGCCGAGGGTTGCCGATCTCATGTTCGACGTTCGCTTCCTGCCCAACCCCCATTGGTTGCCTGAACTTCGGCCAGAGACCGGGTTG
>JAMBLL010000311.1 GCA_023336765.1 Actinomycetes bacterium
GGGATCAAGCTTGTTGACTTCAGGGCCCAGGTGATGGGAACGGTCAAGGCGCGGTGGTTCCCCGCCGTTGTCGTGACACTCCTGGCCCAGGCGATCTTCTTCGCAGGACTGGTTCTCTCGATGCGATTCATGGGAGTCACCGCCGACCAGGCCACGGTTGGGATCATCTTCGACGCATACGCGGTCGGCCTCCTGCTGAGCATGATCCCCATTTTCCCCGGCGGCCTTGGCGTGGTCGAGCTTGCCTACGTCGGGATCATCGTTGGCACCAGTGGCAACACCGAACTTGCAACAGCAGTCACCGCTGGCGCCTTCGTCCACAGGATCTTCACATGGCTACTCCCGATCGTCATCGGGCTTATCCCTCTCATCGAATGGCGCCGTAACATGGTCAAGCAGAAGGAATCAGCCGCCCCCGATGCGTTGAGCAGCGGGAGTGCCTCAGACGAGTCCTGAGAGACGACTATGAGCACACCATCGGACAGAGCAACGCTGTTGATCACGGCCGCTAGCGCCACTGTCGCGTTTTCGGTCGGTTTCAACTTCGGTGCATTCGGCGTCGTGTTCTTCGGTCAGTTGCTCAGCATTTGGGTGATAGCAACGGTCGTTCTCGTCGCTTCGTTGGTCAGCGACCTTCCACCGAACACCTGGCCACGCAGATTGGTGCTTCTTGTCCCGAGCTTGTGGCTCGTGGCGGCATGGATAGACAACACCTTCGCGTTCGATGAGAACGAGAAGGTGGTCTTTGCCTTCACGGTTGCAGTGACGCTGTTCGTTCTCCCTGCTGTCGGCTGGGTTCTGATCACCGCAATCAATTCCGATTTCACAGAACTTCCCGGCCGCAATAAGGGCATAGTCCTCGTTTCGGTCGGGCTCTTCATCATCATCGGTTTCGCCTTCGGCGCCAGGAACGATTTCTATCTCACCTGCGACGACTTCAAGATCAGCGGCAACGATCTCCCAGCGAACTGCCTCGAGGTGACACCGGTTGCCCCGTGAGGGGCTCCACGGGTAGCCGATTCCAAGTTCGATTCCTACCACCGCCCACATCGCCGAATATGGGCGGCGAGGAACTCGATCTTCACACCGCATCCGGGTCGGTTGGTTCTATGCGAATGTTGGTTCGGTGTCTGCCAGTTCTTTGACGAGTTCGAAGACTTCGGGCAGGGTGAGTGGCTCTGGGTCAGAGTCGCTGTATACGAGACATGCGTCCGAGAGCGACTCCCACAGTTCTATCTCGCGAGATTCGGACCAGTACTCGAAGAGGCTCTGCTCCATAAGGTCCGGAACGGCTTTGACGATGCGGCATGCTTCGTCTCTACGGTTGGTCGCAAGAAGAGCGGCTGCCACGGGCCTGAGTATCGTGAAGATCGCCGGTTGATTCCGACTCGAGCCGTAGACCGTCAGCTGTCGATCGGAGGAGATGAAAGTGCCGATGCCATCCACCGGCGTTCCTGTGATGGTGAACCAGCGTCTCGCGAGCTTCAGCACCTCGTGGGAATCCTCGCGAGTGAGTGCCATTTCGATATTGAGTGCTAGTGATGGTGTGACCCCCGTCATGTCGGTGATCCGTTTGTGACGTTCAGTCGCGATCGTAAGACGATCAGACGATCGAGCACGTATGGCTGTATATCCAACGGCTTCCCACCGGAGGCGGGCGTGGCGGTACATGGAGTCGGCTTCTGCGAGGATCGCCGCGTCTTCAAATAGGTCCAGGGCCGAGGTCAAATCTCCTTCAAGCAGGTTCACCACAGCCCTAGTGGTGACGGCGCCGAAGCTCCGCTGTTCGAGCTGGCTGTGACTCCACAGTTGATGCACCTCAGCTGCTTGTGCTGCTTCTTCCAGGCGACCGTCACCTAGGAGTAGCACAGCACGGTTGTCCATGAATCTCTCTGGGTTGGGATCTCCGCTGGCTTGGAGTAACTCAATGGCCTCGTCTATGAGTTCGAGACTGCCAATCCCGTTGTGCATGGTCGCTTGTCGGTGCTTGATCTCTGCCTGAGCGATGAGGTCATCGGAGTCTTGCGCGATCGTGAGCGCCTGGTCGAGCATCTTGAGCCCGTCGTCTTGTCGTCCCTCAAGGGCGAGCATCAGTGCCGTGTGCGCCGAGGCAACCGCATAGTCGTGGCCGCGCGTTGCAGCTGTATGTCGAATCGCTTCCGTCGCAGGCTCTACGAAGGGCCCGGAAACACCCAGACCGGTGAGCAGTCGCCCAATGGCAGCGACGATCGCGAGAGCAAGATCTGGTTCGTCAGATTCGAGTGCCCATGTGATGGCGGCCAGCATCTCGTCACGCCTATTGAAGATCTCTGACCGGACCTCTCGGTTTCTTGGTGTGAACTGATCGTTACCTGCCCGCTTGGCAACCGTTGCCATCCATTCGGCATGCCGTCGACCCGCCTGCTCGATGAGCCCGCTCGCTGCGAGTTTGTGGCGTGCGTATTGGCGTATTGGTTCCAAGAATCTGTACTCGCCGTTGGAATTTGGAGGTTGCAGAAGCGACATCCCGACGAGCCTCGCAACCTCGTCCTCGATGTTCGGTTCGTCAACCATCGCCGCAGCATCCTCGAGAGTGAACGGTGTGAGGAAGACGGATACGGCCAGGAGCACCGACTGCTCGGTCGCCTCGAGCAGGTTGTAGCTCCAGTCCAGGGCGGCGAGCAACGACCCGTGCCTCTCGTCAAAGGACCGTGCTCGCGTAAGGAGAGGAATCTGGTCGCTCATCCGGGCGGCGAGACGATCAAGCGGCACGGTCCTGGCGCGAGCCGCTGCCAGTTCGATAGCCAGTGGCATGCCATCGAGAGCGGCACATACCGACCGAACCGTCTCCAGTGTCTCATCATCGAGATCTGCGGGGAGCTCTGCGCGATCCTTGAAGACTTCCACTGCTGCATCGATTCCGAGAGCATCGGTCCGGACTGTTGATTCACCGTTGAGTCCCAAAGGCTCGCGGGAAGTCACGAGTAACCTGCACGTTGTCATGGACAGCAGCCGGTCTGCGAGTTGGGCAACTTCGGTTATGTGCGTCTCACATCCATCCAGAACCAGAACATGTGGGCGGGTAGCAACATAACCCGCAATGACATCGACAGGATCGATACTCGCAGCAGGTTCGAGACCAATCGACCGAGCCGTGGCCCAGGCAACGTCGCCTTGAGCGAAGGACTCGATCGGTACATGAACCACCGCCACCGTGTCTGTCTCAAGACCCCGCGCTGCCTCCAACGCAATGCTCGACTTCCCGATACCCCCCGGGCCAACAAGAGATACCAGACGATGCTCCGCTAGACGGTCACGGGCCTCGGCGACCTCGGTCTCACGACCGACAAACGACGAATACCGGTTCGGAAGGCCAGACACTCGACCAAGCACCGGCAACTCACCGCGCTGTGGGTTGAGGGACTCGTCGTGTTGGAGAATCTGTAATTCGAGAGCCTGAAGTTCTCGCGATGGGTCAAGGCCAAGCTCATCTGCAAGACGGCTCCTGAAACTATTGAACGACGCCAACGCGTCTGCCTGGCGGCCCGAGCGATACAAAGCCCGCATGTGAAGACCCCGAAGGCTCTCATCAAAGGGAAACTCGTTCGTTAACGCATCGATGTGTGGGACCACAGACGCCGCGTCGCCCGTATCGATATCGGACTCGATCACCGCATGCTCAGCAACCAAACGAAGCGCATCAAGGCGCTGGGCTTCTTCACGAAAAGCTCCAAAGCCATCAAGACCCAAAAAGGGGACACCGGTCCAGATCGACAGCGCCTCCCTATACCGATCCACACCATCGGCACCACCAGCGTCGCCCGCAGCGTCCACAGCATCGGCAAAGGCGCAGGCATCAATGTCCGACCGGTCAAGACGCAATGCGTGCGTCCCGCTACCCGAAGTGATGATGTCGCCCAACTCCCGCCTCAGGTTCGACACATACGTCGACAACGACCGATGAGCACGATCAGGAACCTCATCCCCCCAAACCGCCATCATCAACACATCCGTCGTCACATGCCGACCCGGCTCGACCGCCAGCAGCGCCAACACAGTGCGCTGCTTCGGCCCACCAACAGACAACTCGCGCCCATCATCTCCGATGACACCGAACGAACCAAACACCCGAATACGCATTCCCCGACACTACCTCACGCCACAAGAACATGCTCAAGAAGTGCCGCCCATGGCGGAACTCATGCGAACTGCGATGGACACGCCGTAATGCCGATCATGGGCGGCGAGGATTCGTCGTCAGTGGATACCGATCAGTGCAGATCCGTCGGAGTTGTCGATGACGAACTCCCACGTGCCATCGACCTGTCTTCGGAGCACCTCAGCGCTGGTGCCGTCGGTCGTGGTGCCGTCGGGCTGGGTGACCGTCCAAGACCAGTGCACCAAAGCAATGTCATCTGCCTGGAACACGACTGAATCGTTGAGGAACAAGGAGAGGCCCTCATCGAGGAATCTCTGGTGCGCTGCTCTGATGTCTGGCCAGCCTCTTGCTGACCCGTCGTAGTCAACGAAGATCGCCCCCGTCTCATACAGGCCTTCCAGTCCGTCGACATCGCTCTCGTTGAGGCATACCTCAAGCAGTTTGCTGACCAATTCCGGTCTCTTCGCACCCATCAGATTCTCCTTGGTCGGCCATGGTCGGATCGTGAGATCCTTGGCTCGGATTCCTCAGGATGCCACATCCGGGACAGCCAGTCCTGCACGAACCAACGGAACCGCGCACATCGGCGCACATATGTCCGGCAGCGAGTTCTGATCTCAACCAACACCGCCCGGCCGGTGCGTGTGGCACCCAACCCATCCTGCCACAACGACACACCGCGCCCGGATATGTACTCTGACCCAACCAGCTATGACGTAGCCGGAGAAGGAGCTCGAATGCTGAAACTCGGAGTTATCGGAACGTACAGCAAGAAGAACGAAAGACGACTTCCTATCCACCCGGATCATTTCGCGCGCATTCCAGAGTCGCTGCGGCGCCAGCTGGTCTTCGAGGAGGGCTACGGGGCATCCCTCGGAATAGAGGATGAGGAGATCGCTCGCCAGACCGGTGGCATCGCGACACGTCACGAGCTATTGGCGGACCTTGGAGCGGTACTTCTTCTCAAGCCTGAGGTGGAGGATCTCGAGGTTCTCCGAGAGGGTGGCCTTCTGTGGGGATGGCCGCACTGCGTTCAGCAGCGAGATCTGACGCAGGTGGCGATCGAGCGCAGACACACCCTGATCGCGTTCGAGGACATGAACGTCTGGGGACCCGATGGACACGTCGGGCGACACACCTTCTACAAGAACAACGAACTGGCCGGATACTGCGGTGTATTGCATGCATTGCAGCTGAAAGGCATCGACGGCCACTACGGCGACCAACGCAAGGCCATCATCATTGGCTTTGGAGCGGTGAGCAGGGGTGCTATCTACGCACTCAAGGCACGCGGGTTCAGGGATGTCACCATCTGTATCCAGCGCCCCGATCACGAGGTCCGAGAGGAGGTGCCTGATTGCCATTACGTCCGCATCCGACCCAGCACCGAGAGTGATGCGCGTCAGATAGTTGTGGAGCGCGACGGCTCCGAGCGACCGTTTCTCGACCTGATTGGCGAGGCCGACATCATCGTGAACGGGATCTTTCAGAACCCTGATCAACCTCTGATGTTCGTCACCGACGATGAGATATCCCACCTCAAGCAGGGGTGCATCATCATCGATGTCAGCTGCGACGAGGGAATGGGATTCTCGTTCGCCAAGCCGACCACGTTCGACGATCCGATGTTCAAAGTCGGACCGGTCGACTATTACGCCGTGGATCACACGCCCAGCTACCTGTGGGAGAGCGCGTCCCGTTCGATTTCAGAAGCCCTGCTCGTTCACCTACCAACCGTGTTGGCCGGTCGCGAGGCCTGGCGCGACAATGAGACGATTCGGCGGGCTGTAGTGATCGACGAAGGTGTCATCCTGAATCCGGACATCCTGTCATTCCAGGGACGCCAACCACAATATCCGCACGAGCCCCTCGCTGTAGCACTGCCCTGAACGGAGGCGCCGAGACAGCGCTGCCGCGTGATCCAGCAGACGCCTCGACGCACCCATCCGGATATGGGCGCGTGCATCGGGTACGTATGGCTGCCTGTCCACCTAGTGTCACCAACTATGGAACAGTTCCCCGGGTGCATCGTGATCGTCGACATCAGCGGCTACACACGCTTCGTGAAGATGCACCGCACCGCCATGGCCCACGCCGAGCAGATCATCACCGACCTCATGGAGAGCGTCTTGGACGTGCAGGGTCCGCCCCTGGTGCTCGACAAGTTAATGGGAGACGCTGCCATCTTCTACTCGTCCGACCATACGGGGGCATCTGCTGAGGCCATTGCAGCACAGGTAATGCGCTTTTTCGATGCCTTCAACGAGAGTGAGGATGTGCTTGTCAGTTGCAACGTCTGCATCTGCGACGCATGCAATCAGATGGGCGGGCTCAAGCTGAAGGCGATATTGCACCATGGTGAGTTGATCGTGAAGCAGATGGGCGGCCGCACTGAGTTGGCCGGCGCCGACATCATCCTTGCCCACGGATTGCTCAAGAACACTGTCGAGGGCGATGAGTACATCCTGATGACGAAGGCATTCCATGATCAAGCAGGAGACATCAACGGGATGCCTGCACATCACGGACAAGAGCAAACCGACATGGGACCGGTCGATGTTGTCGTGTTCTATCCTGACTCCGGCGATCGTCCGTTGCCCAAGGCGACGTGGTCGGCTCGTGCCAAGCAGTTCGCTCGGATCGAGACCAATGGGATGAAGCGCATGTTGCGGGGGCACGGCGATCGGGAGTTCAACAATCTCCCCGCTGACTGAGTCGGGAGCCTTGACGTAGCTGGGAGCACATTCCTCCGAGACCAGGGGTCAGGAGGGCTGTGCAAGGGACTCCACGATGCGAGCTGTGTCGTTGGAATGGACTCGTCGCCCAGCTATCTTCCCGTCGTCCCCGGTCTCGTCTTACCTGTGATGTGACAGGTACGGCGGCCTCAATGTGACCAGCCGTGCCGTCCCAGCCGTCAAACGGGCTCTTCGGAAATGAGCGGGGTTGGTCGACAGAGACGTCCTCCTTTCAACCTTGATCCACGAGTTCACAACAACGGACCGTCCCCCTTGAA
>JAMBLL010000312.1 GCA_023336765.1 Actinomycetes bacterium
ACGAGCACAGGGATGAACACGGAGATGGGAAGCATCGCCACGATGCTGTCGTCGGTCGAGAGGAAACGTTCCCCGCTTCAGCGCGAACTTGACAGCCTCACGAAGCTGCTCGGGTTCATCGCATGGGGCGCGGTTGCTGTGATCATCGCGATCGGCGTTGCGCGCGGAACAGACACGGCTGAACTCCTTCTGCTCGGAACAGCCATGGCGATATCGGCGATACCAACCGGTCTTCCAACCTTCGTTCAGGGGATGCTGTCATATGGGGCCAAGCAACTTGCAGAGGCCAACGCGATCGTCAAGAACCTGACCGATGTGGAGACTCTTGGTTCGACAAGTGCGATCAACACGGACAAGACCGGCACCTTGACCATGAACGAGATGATGGCCAGCACCCTGTACCAGGGAGATACCTGGTTCCGCATCGAGGGCAGCGGATACAGCAAGACCGGTGCCATTCGGTCGGTCGCTGGCGATCCCGACCCGGACTTCACCAATCTCGCTCTCGCTCTTGTGCTCGACTCGGACGCCGTCGTAAGCGACGATGGTGACGTCATCGGTGATCCAACAGAGGCTGCCCTCGTCGTGCTCGCTGCCAAGATTGGTGTGGACGCCGAAGAGACACGCAGGGCTAGGCCTCGTCTCGCAGAGGTTCCCTTCGATTCGAGCTACAAGTTCATGTCCACGGTGCACAGCATCCCGCTTGACGGGGAGGACAGACTGATCCTCCTCACGAAGGGTGCGCCTGATGTCGTGCTTGAACGGTGTAGCGAGTCTTCGACGGGCCATCGAAGCTGGGTGCCTATCAACGAGGCCATCGACGGTATCAACGCTGCCAACGAACGGATGGGTTCCGAAGGACTCAGGGTCCTGTCGTTCGGGTTCCGGTTGATCAACAAGTGGGACGAGGACGCTGTTCTCGCCGATCCGATGTCGTTCGTTGAGGATCTCCGGTTCGTAGCTCTCATCGGGATCATCGACCCATTGCGCCCCTCGGCGAAAGAGGCGGTCCGTGTCGCCCACGAGGCAGGTATCGATGTTCGTATGATCACAGGTGACCATGTCGTGACCGCAACGGCGATCGGTAGGGAACTCGGTCTCGGGCCTGGCGCCGTCAGCGGCGCCGAATTCAGAGAGATGTCCGATGAACAGGTGATGGCTGCCTTGCCGAATCTTCATGTCTTTGGGCGTGTTTCGCCACAGGACAAGCTGCGTCTTGTCCAGCTGATGCAGGCCGAAGGCATGGTCGTCGCGATGACCGGGGATGCCGTCAACGACGCCGCCGCCCTCAAACAGGCCGATATCGGTGTTGCCATGGGGTCTGGGTCTGAGGTCACGAAGCAGGCAGCCAAGATGATCCTCACGGATGACAACTTCGGGACACTTGTCCACGCAGTTGAACTTGGCCGGAGCACGTATCAGAAGATCAGCCTGTACGTCCGATTCCAGATGTCGCAGTTGCTCTCACTTGTCATCCTGTTCCTCGTTGCGAGCATCTTCAACATCGCTGGTGGTGTTGCTCTCACGCCGATGATGGTCCTGTGGCTCAACTTCCTCGTTGCATCTGCTCCTGTCGTTGTCATCATGATCGCCCCTGTGCAGCGGGGGCTCATGCAGTTGCCGCCACGTGATCCCTCCCACAAGCTCACGAACAGTGCAGAAGTCGTCCGATGGTTGCTCTACGGAGGCACACTGTTCTTCGTAACACTTGTGCCACTGCTGTGGGGTCCTGACGATCCAACAGCAACCGCACCGTCAGCCGCAATGACAATGGCTTTCATCGTGATGGGATTCGGCACATTGCTCTCCGGCCTGGCGCTGCGCAGAGATCCTCAAAGTGGCCTTACACCGCCGATCCTCAGGGCACTCGGCATCCTGTCGATCTCTGGGTTCCTTCTGGTACTCACCACGGTGTGGGCGCCGCTTCAGCGCATGCTGATGACCCAACCATTGACGGGCGAGCAGTGGTTGGGGGCCCTGGGGTTGGCAGTGATCGTCATGCTTGTGATCGAGGTTGAGAAGTGGGTTCGCAGGCTTCGTCAGCCGGTTGACGATGAACCGATGACTCCCGAAGCGGTCCTGACAGGAACGAACACGGCGATTGAAGTAGGCGTCTGACCGTCAGGCGAGGTAGCGTTCGGTCCGGACACGGTCTAGCGTCGCGTGCCACGAGAGGAATTTGGGAGCAATGACAGAAGACACACCACCTGAGGCGACCCCGGATAAGCCCAAGTTCGGGAAGTCACAGATCATTGCAACGGTCCTGACGTTGCTGATCCTTGTCATGGTGTTCGTGGCGCTCAAGGAAATGGGAGCGGACTACGGCGCAGCTTGGTCAGCGGTTCAGAGTATGACCACAGGGGAACTCGGGCTTATCGTGATCGCGACGATTGCGCTGAT